>CALEPU010000232.1 GCA_937913075.1 uncultured Clostridia bacterium | reverse complement strand
ACCAACGCCGAAAGGATAGGCTTTGCCTATCCTTTCGGCGTTGGTGGACTGATAATTGATTCTTCGAGCCATCCGCTTAAACGCACAGCGTTTAAGCTGCGTTTCGCTGGGCAAAGCATTTTCTGAAATTAACATCTGCGAAACGCTGGGTTCAGAATCCATCCCCGGCTATTGCGTTAATACTCACCTAAAATATGCAGCAACACTATATAACATTTTTCTCCTGCGTGTTATAAATACATATTGCAACCCACCCGCCGAGATGGTATAATTCAATTATGAAGTTAAGCGCGGAGGTACGGAATATAAGGTGGCGCGGCGACAGCGGATGGGCGGTCGTCGATTTTATTGATGAAACAAATCTTCGCTTTGTCGGCGTCGGCACCATGCCCACCGTTTATGAGGGAGAGCGCGTTGAGCTCGAGGGGGAGTGGACTGTCCACAAGACCTATGGCAGGCAGTTTGCCGTCAGCTCGTATGAGTCCGTTGCTCCCTCGTCGACCGAAGCGATATTCAAATACCTTTCGAGCGGGCTGATAAGGGGAGTAAGAGAGGCGACTGCCAAGACCCTTATCAAGCATTTCGGCGAGGAGACGCTCAATATCATCGAAAACGAGCCGGATAAGCTCTGCGATATCCCGGGCATAGGTAAGGCAAAGGCTTCTATGATACATGAGTCCTATATGGACAAGCGCTCAGTTCAGCAGGTTTTCATGGGCTTGCAGGAGCTTGGGCTTTCGATAGGGCAGGCGACGCGCCTTTATAAGCTTTACGGCGAGGGCTGCGTTCAGCGCGTGAAGGAAAATCCCTATAAGCTTATCGAGGATATTGACTCTATCGGCTTTAAGACAGCCGATAAAATTGCAAGGAACGCCGGCTTTGAGGAGGAGTCGCCATTTCGCATCCGCGCGGGAATAAGGCACATGATGAACCTTGCGCGCGGCGAGGGCAACACCTGCCTGCCGCGCAATATGCTCGTTTACCGTGCGGCGGAGGGCATATTGGGGCTCGACGTCGCCCTTGTGGAGCGCGTTTTGGAGGATATGATCCTCTCCGGCGATCTTGTTGAAAAGCACTTTCTCGATACCGACTTCATATTCTTATCATATCTGCACTATGCCGAGCTTGACAGCGCCGTGCGTTTGAAGGAAATAAAAGACAGTGCGAGCGTGCTTCCCCTTGCCGATATTACAGGCGAGGTAGAACGGCTTGAAAAGCAATTCAATATCACACTTGCCCAAAAGCAGCGCGAGGCGGTCGAAACCTCGGTGAGCGAGGGCGTTATGGTCATAACGGGCGGTCCCGGCACGGGCAAGACGACTATACTTCGCTTTATTATTGAGCTTATGGAAAGCATGGGGCTCGTGCTTGAGCTTGCCGCTCCCACGGGCAGGGCCGCAAAAAGGATAAGCGACACCACGGGCAGAGAGGCGCGCACGCTGCACAGGCTGCTTGAATACGGCTTTGGCACTGAGGATTTTACGAGGAACGAGGATTATCCCATAGAGGCGGACGTTATCATAGTCGATGAGATGTCTATGGTGGACGTGCCGCTTTTTCATGCGCTTCTTCGGGCGACAGCGCCGGGCACGAGGCTCATAATGGTGGGCGATCACGATCAGCTTCCCTCGGTCGGCGCGGGCAACGTGCTGCATGATATCATAAACGCGGGCAGCGTTCCGACGATACGCCTAACTGATATTTACCGCCAGGCGGGGCGCAGTATGATAGTGCTCAACGCGCATCGCATAAATAAGGGGCTCATGCCCGTTGTCGATAATAACGAGTCGGATTTCGTTTTCATTCCGCGACAGGGGATGGAGGACACGCTCAATACCGTCGTCGGAATGTGCGCGGAATTTCAGGCGAGCGGCAGCGAGGGCGAGTTTCAGGTGCTCGCCCCGATGAAGCAAAACGTCGTCGGCGTTTATAACCTCAATGAAAAGCTGCGTGAGGCGCTGAATCCCCCCTCTGCGGATAAGCGCGAGCGCAAGTTCGGCGAGACGGTCTTCCGCGAGGGCGACCGCGTTATGCAGACAAAAAACAACTATCACCTTGCATGGAAGCGCCATCGCCATGGCAAGCCTGCCGAGGAGGGCGAGGGCGTTTATAACGGCGATATCGGCACTGTCATGCGGGTCGACCACGCAGGCTCCGCAATAGAGGTGCTGTTTGACGACGAGCGGCTTGCAAGCTATGCTCCCGCCGAGCTTGAGGAGGTTGAGCCGGCATTCGCCATTTCGATACACAAGAGCCAGGGGAGCGAGTTCTCAACCGTCATTCTCCCGCTCGTTTACGGTCCTCCGATGCTGATGAACCGCAACATACTCTACACTGCGGTAACGAGAGCGAGGAGCCGAGTTTACGTTGTAGGAACCGCAAAATGTGTCGAGGGCATGGTGCGCAACGTGTCTATTGCCAGAAGGTTCAGCGGCATGGAATACTTTTTGAGGAAGCTCGAGGAGCCCTTTGATGATTGAGCGGTCAGGAGCCGAGATCCTTAACGGGCTGCTCGACGTATTCTATCCTCGGGGGCTGACCTGCGCCGCCTGCGGAAGAGAGGCGGAGGTAAATCATCAGGGGCTCTGCCGGGACTGCGCCGAGGGGTTGGAGGTCTTCGTCGCCGCTCCGTTAATAAAGGGCGTTGACGGTTACACTGCTCCGCTCATCTATAACGACGTATCCGGCGCTATGGTAAAGGGGCTCAAATATTATGACAAGCGCTATCTTGCGCCGGTACTTGCAGGGCTGATAGAGCTGCCGGAAAAGTGGAATATCGACTTCGTCGTTCCGGTGCCGCTCTATATTGACAGGGAGCGGCAGCGCGGCTTTAACCAGAGCGAGCTCATAGCAAAGCACCTTTGCAAAAGATGCGGGCTGCAAATGAATAACGATCTGCTCCGCAGGGTAAAGGATACCGGACAGCTCGCGGGGCTCACAGGCGAGGCGCGCCGCAGGAGCCTTAAACAGGCATTCTCGGCAAGCGAGGAATGCATGGGCAAAAGCCTGCTGCTTTTAGACGACGTCAGGACGACCGGCACGACTCTTTTGGAATGTGCGGCGGAGCTTAAACGCAAGGGAGCCTCAAAGGTGTACGCCGCAACGGTCTGCTTTGCAAAGGAGCATTGAGTTTTTTTCGGAGGAATTATGGGTGAGATAATAATAAGGCCCATGTGGGAGGAGGACGTGCTGCGGGTCTCGGAGCTTGAGAAGCAGTGCTTTATTACTCCATGGAGCTATAAATCGCTGCTTGGCGAGCTTTCAAACGATGTGGCGCATTACGTCGTCGCCGTTGACGAAGGCGTTGTCTGCGGCTATGCGGGCATGTGGGTGATGCTCGACGAGGCGCACATGACCAATATAGCCGTCGAGCAGAGCCACAGGCAGCAGGGCATTGCGCGAAGGCTTATACTTTGCCTCATGCGTACGGCGCTGAAAAAAGGCGCGGAGCGTATGACGCTCGAGGTCAGGGAGAACAATCATTCCGCGCAGCGGCTTTACGCCTCGCTCGGCTTTGCTTTTGCCGGCGTCAGAAAGCGTTATTACACCGACACGGGCGAGAACGCGCTCATTCTATGGAACGACTGCATTATCGAAACCTACGAAAAAAACTCCGCGCTTTTGGAAAACGGAGCCGGAAGGTTTGTACTATTGAATTTATAAATCATATCAGGAGGAAATAAAAATGCTCAAACAGTCTTTTAACGCGGCGGCTGCGCCCGAGGCGATAGGTCCCTACTGCCATGCGGTCAAGGTCGGCAAGATGGTATTTACTTCGGGTCAGCTCGGCATCAATCCCGAGACGGGCAAGCTTGCCGAGGGCGTTGAGGCGCAGACCTTGCAGGCGATCGCCAATTTAAAGACCATACTCGAGGAAGCGGGCTCCGGGCTCGACTGCCTTGTCAAGACCACGGTTTTCGTTAAGGATATGGGCGACTTCCCGCTGGTAAACAAGCTCTACGGCATGCTCATACCCAAGCCCTTCCCCGCAAGGAGCTGCGTTGAGGTAGCGAAGCTGCCCGCAGGAGGTCTTGTTGAGATAGAGGCTTCCGCAGTGATGCGCGATTGACAGACGATAATAACAGCGGCAGGATTGTAAATTTTCGTCCTCTGCCCGCGCTTGCGATAGGCGTCATATCGGGCGTCGCTTTTACGGTGTGGGCTTCGGGCGGCTTTCGATTGGCTCAAAATGCAGACTTTAAAGGCACACTGCTTATTGCGGCGGTGTGCTTTGCCGCAGTTACGGCGATCTTCGCTGCGGCGCTTCGCAAACGATTTGCGGCGATACTCCTTGCGGCGTTTCTTCTGGGCTCGCTTCGGGTGACCTTGTGCGTTCCCGATACTGCGGCGGGAACGAGCGGCGTTATCGAGGGAACGATAGTCTCAATAGACGAAAGCTCCGGCGGCGAGGGCTATGCGCAGATTACGCTCGATAATGCCTCGCTCGAAGGGCAAAAGCAGCGTTATGATATCAGGCTCAAGGTCGGCGCAGAGCAGGCAAACGCCGTCATGATAGGCGACAGAATAGGCTTGGACTGCGTTAATATCAGGGAGCCGAGCAGCCTGTACGACGGCTATGACGAAAGGCTGATACTGCTTGCCGAAGGCGTCTCGTTAAAGGCGGACGGCGTCGGCGACCTTGCGGTCCTCTCCCGCGGGAACGCACCCGTGAGGCTTGCGCTTTACAAAATAAGGCAAAGGATGCAGAGCGCTATCGACGAGGTCTTCGGCGAGCACGCGGGGCTTGTCTCGGGCTTTCTCTTAGGCACTAAGCAGAACGTCCCTCGGGAGGAGTACGACGCCATGAAAACGGGCGGCGTCGCACACCTTTTAACGCTCTCGGGCTTCCACGTCGGTGTGCTAACTTGGCTGCTGTTCAGGCTGCTGCCAAAACGATATCCGCTTTTAAGAGCGCTTGCTGCGGCAGCGTTTCTTCTCGTCTACTGCGGCGTCTCGGGCTTCAACGCCTCGCTCGTGCGCGCTTCTTTTATGTGCGTCGTAATGCTGCTTGCGACGGTTTTCGAGCGCAAGCCTGACCCGCTGAGCTCGCTTTCGTTCTCGGCGGTAGTGATACTCGCCGTAAACCCGTTCATGCTGTATTCGCTCGGCTTCAAGCTTTCGTTTGCGGCGACGCTCGGCATAATTCTTTTGTGCTCGACTGCTGTCGGCACGGGAAGGGACGGCGGGCGCATTTGGCGCAGGCTCACCGACACTGCGCTGGCGACAGTCGGCGCAACGGCGGCGACCTTCCTTATTACCGCAAGGTATTTCGGCTGCGTGTACAGCTATTCGCTCATCGCAAACCTTTTGACAGCGCCGCTCTTTACCGTCGCTGTGATAATGTGCTTCGTGCTTATGATATTGGGGCTTGCGGCTCCCGCCGCCGCAAGGC
>CALEPU010000231.1 GCA_937913075.1 uncultured Clostridia bacterium | reverse complement strand
ACACCTTCCCCTCTGTAGGGGAAGGGCAGCAAACGGGCTTTGTCATCAAGCTGACACGTCAAAAGACGCTTGACATTTCTATCCTCACGCATTACAATAAAGTTGCGACGTAATCAAATATCGTTTTTTACACAGCATATGTGTGTTGCCTCTGGGCAAGTACGCATGCTCTTTACATATATGTTGTGTAAAAAATATATGATTGCGTCGCGGCAAACGGAGTTGTGCGTTTTGCAGGTGCGCAGCTTCGGCTGCGCACTTTTAATTTTAGGAGGTTAAAACAATGAAAACAACCAAAACGAGCCTTGCGCTGCTCATGGCCGTGCTGATGCTGTTTGCCGCGCTGCCCTATGGGGCGTTCGCCGATCGCGCCGTGACCGCCGCGGACTGGGACGGCGCCGTGCCCGCCGGTTATGACGAGCACGACTATACCGCGTTAGTTTCCTTCCTCGAGCAGGCGAATTGGGCGGGCGTAAAGAACGGTAAAAAGCTCAGCAGCAGCTACGATCCAGCAAACCCGACCACATGGGGTGGCGACCGCTTTTCTTGGGCCGAGATCGAAGGTACCAAGAAAATCCAATCCGTCAATATTGATTGGGCCGAACTCGTCGGCACGCTCGACGTCTCCGGATGCACTGCGCTCGGAGAATTGTACTGCTCCTACAACAGCCTCACGGAGCTTGACGTTACGCAGTGCCCTGAGCTTTGGAACTTGTATTGCTCCGACAACAGCCTCACAGAGCTTGACGTTACGCGGTGCCCCAATCTTGGCTGCTTGAACTGCTCCTACAACAGCCTCACAGAGCTTGACGTTATGCAGTGCCCCGAGCTTGGTCGGTTGTACTGCTCCGGCAACAGCCTCGCGGAGCTTGACGTTACGCAGTGCCCCAAGCTTGCAAACTTGTACTGCGACTACAACAACCTCGCGGAGCTTGACGTTACGAAGTGCCCCAATCTTAACTACTTGGACTGCTCCCGCAACAGTCTCACGGAGCTTGACGTTACACAGTGCCCTGTGCTTGGGGACTTGTACTGCTACAACAACAGCCTCACAGAGCTGGACGTTACGCAGTGCCCCAAGCTTGTAGACTTGTACTGCTACGGCAACAGCCTCACGGAGCTGGACGTTACGCAGTGCACTAGGCTTTGGCGCTTGAAATGCTACGGCAACAGCCTCACGGAGCTTGACGTTACGCAGTGCCCCAAGCTTAGCTACTTGAACTGCTCCGACAACAGTCTCACGGAGCTTGACGTTACGCAGTGTCCCAAGCTTGATTGGTTGGACTGCTCTGGCAACAGCCTCACAGTGCTTGACGTTACGCAGTGCCCTTGGCTTGAAAGCTTGGACTGCTCCGGCAACAGTCTCACGGAGCTTGACGTTACGCAGTGCCCTGAGCTTGAATGCTTGGGCTGCTCCTACAACAGCCTCACAGAGCTTGACGTTACGCAGTGCCCTTGGCTTTGGTACTTGGAATGCTCTAACAACAGCCTCACGGAGCTTGACGTTACGCAGTGCCCCGAGCTTGAGTGGTTGGACTGCTCCTACAACAGCCTCACGGAGCTGGACGTTACTTGGCTTTGGTACTTGGGCTGCTCCTACAACAGCCTCACAGAGCTTGACGTTACGCAGTGCCCCGAGCTTAGATGGCTGGGCTGCTCCTACAACAGCCTCACAGAGCTTGACGTTACGCAGTGCCCTGAGCTTTTGGACTTGGACTGCTTCTTCAACAGCCTCACAGAGCTTGACGTTACGCAGTGCCCCAATCTTAACAGCTTGAACTGCTCTGGCAACAGCCTCACGGAGCTTGATCTTTCTCAAAATCCGTATCTCGAGCTTGACGGAGTTTTTGCGGAGGGGCGCGGATTTATCGGATACACGAGGGGTTGGGATTACGACGACATATGTGTATACGCTTACCCCGAAGGCGGCAGCAGCTTTGTCGGCTGGTACGTCGGTGACGAGTGCGTTTCCGAGGACGCGGAGTTTGATTTTTCCGCACTTGCAAACGACGCTGTTTTGATTGCTAAATTCGAGGGAGGCGAAATTCCCGTGCTGTCCGGCGACGCCGACGGCGACGGCGTCGTAAACGCCAACGACGCGCTGACCGTGATGCGCTACGCCTTGGGGCTCGTGACCGAAGGCGTCGATACCGCCGCCGCGGACGTTAACAGCGACGGCGTAGTCAACGCAAACGACGCCCTGCTCATAATGCGTTACGCCCTCGGGCTTGTGTCACTGTGAAATTAAACGTAATCGAAGGGACGGCAGCCCGCCGTCCCTTTTGCGATGTCCGATCATTCCGCCGAATACTCCTCGCCGTTTATCAGGAGCGTTTCGTTGTCCTTCCACTCGATCCGTATCTCCATATACTCATACCATTCTCCGGTATAAACGGTATCAAAAGCAGAAGCGATCCTGATGAATCCGAGGTCTAGTATCCCTGCCCTGTATACTCTGACGAGCGTATCTCCGCCGGTAGCGCCGCCGTCGGCGTTTATAACCTCCGCATAGTGCTTGCCGTCGGGCGAATAGACCGTCTGGGTCACTTCCGTTTTGCCAAGGCTTACACCGAAGCTCGCTGTGAACGCGAGAGATGCAAATATCAAAAGCAGAGCAAACGGCACGGTATACATCACGATACGCAAGCCTTTGACTTTAACATATCTTGCGCGCAGCAATATGCACGGTGCGCAGCAGCCGAGCATCATAAAGCTCGTAATGAGAGAGTAAAGGAAACCGTCGGGCAGCCTCCCGGGCAGCTCGCCCCATATAAGGAAAACAAAGCAGTTTATTACGCTGAGAAGAGGCAGAGGAATAAGCAGACTTATCACATGGCATTCCGCGTCGCGATCATTTTTTTTGCTCAGCAGGAATACGACTGCGCTCGCTCCCAAAAGCAGACCCGACGGGATGATGCAGTAACGCAGCGTGAAGGAAAACCCAAGAAGACTCAGCACTGTCAAAAGTATTGGCAGCGCTGAAAGCGCTGCCAGAAGTATAGCGCACGCGGTGATATATCTTTTACGCATTATTTCATTCCTTCCCCAGCGCTTTGGCATATGCGCCAGCGAGGAGATATGCCGCAATGCAGAATACGACTGCGAGCACCGCACCTATCGCGAGCCCGAGCACGAGGCTTGAAGATATCGCGCCGGCTCGGATGAGCGGCAAAACTCCATAATGCACTACGCCCCATATAAAAGCGATTAACGCAATGCCGAGGGTTATCCCGCAGGATGCGAGTGCAAAGCTCCTTCTGCTCCTGTAAAGCCTGATAAAATAAAGGTTCGCTAAGCCCAGCATGAACGCCGTCGCGGGTATGATAAGCCCGAAAAGCCAAGCGCCGTTCACCTCTCCCGCAGGCGTCCCCGCCTCCATAGTCACGCCGAAGGTGATAAGCGCGAAGGAGATAAAAAGCGCTAAGGACTGCATTAAGGATGCACGCCATTCCGCGACGCGCGTCATTGTCTTGACGGCGGGGGAGGGCGCTTGCCTTGCTGCCGCATCACAGCGCATATCGTTGTAAACGCGAAGACAGCTTTCGCATTCCTTTAAGTGTTCATCGACGAGCCTTGCCGTTTCCTCGGAGCAGCATTCGTCGATATAGAGCGGTATTAGATCCTTTATAACGTTACAGTTCATTTTTCGCCTATCCTTTCTGTAAGCATCTGCCTCGCGCGGTAGTAAGTCACCCGCGCCCAGCTTTCGCTTTTGCCGTACATACTGCTTATTTCTTTAAGGGGAACTTCGGCAAGCGCCGCAAGGCGGAACACCTCAGCATAAGGTTCTCCAAGGTCTAAAAGCGCGTCCGCGGCACTTTCTGCAAGCAGCTTCCTTTCGATATGCTCCTCCGGCCCGGGTACGGAGGCGTCCGTATCATCCAAGGAAGCAAGCCCCTTCTGACGGTTATACCATGCATAATAGCAGTTCCTTGCGGTGCGGCAAAGCCATGAAGAACAGCGCTCCTTGTCGCGTATCCCCGCAAAGTTGATATAAGCGCGGAAGAAGGTCTCCTGAGTCAGCTCCTCTGCGAGCGTGTCGCTGCGGCAGAGCTTCAAAAGGTACCTGAATATGAATTCGCGATTTTCAACAAATACCGTTTCAAAATCCGCCACAGTATCACCCCCTTCGTAAATAAGATAAGCCTTTGCTCGGTTCGTTACAATTTTTATAAAAAAACCGCAGGGGCGCCCCGTGCGGTTTGATTGATTTGGTTGCTCAAAGCAGCGCTTCCGCGAAAGCGTGCGGATCGAACGGCTGCAAGTCGTCTATGCCCTCGCCCACGCCGATGAAGCGTATCGGGAGCCCGAGCTCGTTCTTGACGGCGAGGCACACGCCGCCCTTAGCGGTGCCGTCGAGCTTGGTTAAAATTATGCCGGTAAGACCGCAGCTTTCGCCAAAGGCCTTTGCCTGCGCAATGGCGTTTTGCCCTGTGGTCGCGTCGAGCACCAGCAGTACCTCAACGTGAGCCTGCGGCAGCTCGCGGTCGATAACGCGGCGGATCTTTGCAAGCTCGTTCATGAGGTTCTTCTTGTTGTGCAGCCTGCCGGCTGTGTCGCAGATCAAAAGATCGAGCTTCTTTGCCTTATAGCTTGCGATCGCGTCGAAAACTACGGCGGCGGGATCGGCGCCCTCTCCGTGCTTTACAATGGGCACGTCCGCCCTTTCCGCCCAGATGGTAAGCTGCTCCGCAGCAGCAGCGCGGAAGGTATCCGCGGCGGCGAGCATGGGTTTTTTGCCCTCCGTCTTATACATTGCTGCAAGCTTGCCTATCGAGGTGGTCTTGCCGACTCCGTTCACGCCGACTATCAAAAGCACGCTGTCGCCGCTTTCGGGGAGGAAGGGGGTATCGTTGTCCATGTACTTTGTGAGGATGTCGACAAGCAGCTCCCTCGCCTGCGCCCGAGTTTCGGGCTTCTCAACCTTTACCTTGGCGCGAAGCTCGCTCAGTATGCCCTCCGTGGTATCAAAACCGCAGTCAGCCATAATAAGAGCGTCTTCAAGCTCCTCATAAAATTCGTCGTTAAGCTTCTCCGCAGGATCGCCGAATATCGCGCCGAGCAGATTGTCGCGGGTCTTTTCGAGCCCCTTTTTCAGTTTTGTAAAAAAGCCGAGTTTCTTTTCCATGATCATTGCTCCTTTTTCATTTAAACAGCGGTCGGCTGTTCATCCTCGCCCTCGTCGAAACGGGCGGATATCAGCGTGGAGACGCCTTTCTCCTCCATGGAAACTCCGTAGAGCGAGTCGCACACCGCCATAGCTCCCTTGCGGTGCGTGATTATTATAAACTGGGTCTCCTTGGAATAGTCCTTTAAATACTCCGCAAAGTTGTCCACGTTCGCTTCGTCGAGCGAGGTGTCTATCTCGTCAAGTATGCAGAACGCGGTGGGCTTTAATTTGAGGATAGCAAACAGCAGCGCGATAGCAGTCAAAGCCTGCTCGCCGCCGGAAAGCAGTGAAAGAAGCTGTAATTTCTTTCCCGGGGGCTGGGCTATGATGTCGATGTCGCAGTTTAAAATATCGCTGCTGTCGGAGAGCACGAGCTCCGCCCTGCCGCCGCGGAACAGCTCAGTAAAGGTGCTGCTGAAATTTTCCTGAATTTGCTTGAACTGCTCGGAAAATTCCTTTTCCATAGTTACGGTCAGCCGCTTTATTATCTCCGTCAGGTCGGTCTCCGCCTGCTTTAAATCGTCGCACTGGGCTTTAAGCTCGCGGTGCCTTTCGAGCACGTTGCGGTAATCCTCGACAGAGGCGGTGTTGACCTCGCCAAGAGAGCGTATCTCCTGCCGCAGCTCGTCAGCCTTGGCATGTGAGGCGGTAACGGCGATGGGCCTTCTGAACGCAAGCGCGTTCTCATATGTGAGCTCGTAATCCTGCCAAATACGCGCGGTCATGTTTTCAAGCTCCATCTGCAAACGGTTGAGATTGAGCTCAAACCTGTGCGACCGCTCGCGCATATCGGCAAGCTCGTTTGCGCCGCTGTCACGGCGCTCGCGCAGCTCGTCCACGGAGCGCAGCTTCAAAGCACGCTCCTCTTCAAGCCGGCGGAGCTCGTCTGTCAGCTTGTCGACCTCCTGCCGCTCGCTGCCTATGCCGCTCGTCATGCCGGAAAGCTTTTCGCGGCATTCGGTCATCTCTTTTTGTGCGGCGACAGTCTGCTCTTGAAGCTTTACCGCCGAGGCGCGATAGCCCGCAAGCTCCTTGTTAAGCCTTGCAAGCTCCGTCCTTGCTGCGCCCTGCTCCTTGCCGACCGCCATGTGACGGACCTTTATCGCGGTCACCTCATCGGCGATGCTCTTCTGTTCATCACGAAGCCTTAAAAGCTCACCCTGCACGCGCTTGATATCCTCGTTGGTGGAGGCGTTGCCGGTGTTGAGCCCGCTTTCAAGCTCGCGTGCCTCGCGCGTCTGCTCGTCAATATCGGCGATGTTGTCGTTTATCTGCGAGAGCTCCAGCGCATATCTTTGCGCCTGCTGTTCGTTCTTTTCAATGTATTTTAAGACTATATCGCGCTTCTCTGCCTGCGCCGCCCGCTGTATATCGAGCTCGCGTATGCTTTCCGTCACGGCGGCGACGCCCTCGTTTGCCTTTAAAAGCTCAGCTTCGAGCTTTAAAATGCTTTCCCCCGCAGCCTTTAACTGCCCCTCGATCGAGGATATGTTCTTTTCAAGCTGCTCCAGCTCGCGCTCGCGCCCCAATAGGCTGAACTCGCGCTTGACCGCGCTGCCGCCCGTCATGGAGCCGCCCGGGTTCATTATGTCGCCCTTGAGCGTTGCAATGCGGAAGGAGGAATGCGCGCGCTTGTTTATCGCAATGCCCGCGTCGAGATCGGTGACGATCACAGTCCTGCCCAAAAGGTTTTCGGCAACGCCGCGGTATCTGGGCGAGAATGATATAAGCTCCGAGGCTATGCCGCAGCAGCCTGCGACGTTCTTTAAATACCCGCGCTCCTCGGCGGTCAAAAGCCTCGGGCGCATTGCGCTCACGGGCAAAAGCGTCGCTCTGCCGTAATTCTTTCGGCGCAGATATTCTATTACCTGCTTACCGTCCTGCTCGGTCGGCACGACTATGTTCTGCAAAGCCGCTCCGAGCGCCATTTCGATAGCCGTCTCGTATTCCGCGGGAACGGAAATGAGCTCCGCAACAACGCCCTCGATGAGGGGGGAGAGGGAGGGGTCGCGCTCCGCGTCGCGCAATAGATCGCGCACGCTCGAATAATAGCCCTCGTGGGCGCGCTTCATCTCCGACAAAACCTTGCGGCGGGACTTTGCGGCTTCAAGGCTGTTGCCGAGGGTCCGCTCCTCCTGCCTTGCTTTAAAGATATTCTGATTGACGCCGTTGACCTTTGCTATGGCGGCGTTCTTTTTATCGTTTAGTTCTTTGAGCTTTGCGCCGAGCTCGGCCTCTGCCGCCGCACATTCCTCGTCTTCAAGACGCAGCTTTTCGCCCTCGTCTATAATGCTCTGCCGCTCGATTTTAATTGCTTCTATCCTGTTGAGCAGAGCGCGCTTCATCGCGTCAAGACGGGAGCTTTGGCTCCTCGCGTCGGAGAGCCTGTTGAGCCTGTCCATCATGGACTGCTTGTGCGCTTCAAGCTCCTCCTCCTTAGAGGATACATCGCCGTTCTTTTCTTCAAGACGTTTCTCTGTCGCGGCAAGCTCGCTCTCGACAGCCTCGACCTCGCCTTGGAGGGAGACGATACGCTTATTAAGCTCGCCTGCTTCTGCCTCGCGCGCCTGCGCTTCGCTTAAAGCCGAGGCGATATCCTCCGCCAAACGCTCCTTTTCCCTTTCGAGCGCGACGAGCCTCTCGCGAAGCACCTTTTCCTCGCCGGAGTGAGCTTCGACGTTCGTCGTCGCAGAGAGCAGCTTTTGAGATACCTCGCTGATCGCGGCGCCGATACTGCGCTCGACCTCCTCGCCCTCCGAAAGGGTGGAGGCAAGCGCGGCGCCCTCGACCTCGGCGTCTGCTATCCGGCTTCGGAGCTGTGCTGTGCTGTCGGTCAAAGCCTGTATGCGCTCATTGGATTTTTCATACTGGTATATGTAAAGATTTACGTCTATGTCGCGCAGCTCTTCACGCAGCTTTATAAATTGCAGCGCCTTCTCGCTCTGCTCGCGCAGAGGCTCTATCCTGCCTTCGAGCTCGCAGAGTATGTCGTCCAGGCGAACGAGGTTCTTCTGCGTGTTCAAAAGCTTACGCTCGGCTTCCTCCTTGCGGGCGCGGTACTTCATAACGCCGGCAGCCTCCTCAAAGGCGGTGCGCCTGTCGGCGCTCTTTTCGGAGATGATCTCGGAGACCCTGCCCTGACCTATTATGGAATAGCCGTCCTTGCCCACGCCTGTGTCGCGGAAAAGCTCGTGAATGTCCTTTAATCTGCAAGCGGCGCGGTTGATAAAGTATTCGCTCTCGCCCGAACGGTACGCCCTGCGGGTGATGCAGACTTCGGTGTACGGAGTCAAAAGCTCGCCGTCGCTGTTGTCAAAATGGAGGGATACCTCGCAGAAGGAAAGCGGTCTGCGCTTCTGCGTGCCGCCGAAGATGAAGTCCTCGACCTTTTTGCCGCGCAGCGCCTTTGCGCTCTGCTCGCCCAATACGAAACGGAAGGCGTCGGCAATATTGCTCTTGCCGCACCCATTGGGGCCTATTATTGCGGTTATTCCGTCGGCAAAATCAAGCTGCTGCTTTTTCGCAAAGGATTTGAAACCGTTGATCTCGATCTGTGTCAGCCTCATATAGTATCCTCCGCCTGCGGCTTTATCACACCCAGCATGACGAGAGTGGCATGCGCGGCATTTTGCCCCGCCTCCTGCTTGGAATTGCCCTGACCTATGCCGTAGCTCTTGCCGTTGATGCCCGCCTGCATGGTAAACACCCGCTTGTGGTCAGGACCGCTGACGCCTATCACACTGTATTCAAGCTCGCCTATATGCTCCTGCTGAACGTATTCCTGAAGCTGCGTTTTGAAATCCTTAACGGTTATGGTCTTTATGGCGTCGTTTATCGCGGATCTCGCAAAGCCCATTACAAAGCGCTTTGCGGGCTCAATGCCGCCGTCGATATACATTGCGCCTATCACCGCCTCCAAAGCGTCGGAGAGGATGGAGGGCTTTTCGCGCCCGCCCGTGTGCTCCTCGCCGTGGCTCAAAAGCAGGTATTCGCCAAGACCGATGCCGCAGGCAGCGTCAAAAAGAGCGTTCTCGTAGACCGCTCTTGCGCGGATCCGCGTCATCAGTCCCTCGTTCATGTGCGGCTGCGTGTTAAAAAGATACTCGCTCACGATGAGCTCCAAAACCGCGTCTCCTAAGAATTCAAGGCGCTCGTTATGACCCGCCGCCCTGTTCTCGCCCTTGACGTAAGAGGTGTGAGTGAGCGCCGTGTTCAAAAGCCCTATATCTTTAAAGCCGTACCCGAGCTTAGATTGCAGCTTTTCAAGCGCTGCCGCTCGCTTTTCGTTTATAGTCATCATACCCATGTGAATGTGAAAATCAAAACCTAAGCGGCTCTTTGCCGTAACAACCCAAAAGCCCACACGCATACTGCGGTCAAAGCGGTATGCAATGCGGGCGGTTGGCTTGCAGCGATTATTTGTTCTCTGCGATGAAGTTGACTATCTCGCCAACGGTCTTGACCTCGGCAAGCTGCTCATCGGGGATCTCGATGCCGTACTTGTCCTCAAGGTCCATCACAAGCTCAACAAGGTCAAGGGAATCAGCTTTGAGATCCTCTATAAAACGGGTCTCCATGGTGATGTTCTCCTCGGGGATATTGAGCTGCTCTGCTATCTCACGACGAATTTCTTCAAACATTATTATAAACCACCTTTCTATTGTTGGTATTCAACGATTTATTGTAGCGCAAACAAGGGCTCTTGTCAATGCTTTCCAAGACCCGCAAGGGAAAAACAGCGTAAAACGGATCATAAGAAAGCGCGCAGGATCGTCCCGCACGCTTTAATTACGCATTAAGCATTACGCATTGCAGCTCAGCCTTCTTCTGTTTCTATTGCCGCGATGCCTCTTGCGATAAGCTCGGTCACATTGCCCTTGACGTAGGCCGCAGCCTGATCTATCGCTGAGGCGAAGGCGTAGGCGTTGCTCGAACCGTGCGCCTTGATGATACCGCCGTTTATGCCGAGGAGGGGAGCGCCGCCGTACTCGGTATAGTCCATCTTCTTCTTGACGTTTTTAAAAGCGGGCTTCGCGAGCGCTGCGCCGAGCTTTGTCTTGAATGACCCCATGAGCTCGCCTTTGAGCATTTTAAAAAGCGCAGTCGCAAGCCCCTCGGCTTCCTTCAGGATAACGTTGCCGGTGAAACCGTCGGTGACAAGCACATCGTGCCCGCCGAGGAATATCTCCCTCGCCTCGCGGTTGCCTATGAAGTTGACGTCGGTGCTCTTCAAAAGCGCGTGCGCCGCCTTCGCAAGCTCGCTGCCCTTGGTATCCTCAGTGCCGTTGTTTATAAGCCCCACGCGCGGGCTCGATATGCCCATAACACCCTTCATGTATGCAGAGCCCATCACAGCAAACTGCTGCAAATACTCCGGCTTGCAGTCTGCGTTAGCGCCGCAGTCAAGCAGCAAAAACGGCTTGTCGCCGGCAGCCATCGACTGCTCCTTCGTGGTCACC
>CALEPU010000230.1 GCA_937913075.1 uncultured Clostridia bacterium | reverse complement strand
GAGTAGGGCTCGGGGTCGTCGGCGAGGAGCTTTTTGGCGATCAGCGTTTCGACGTTTTGCTGTATGCAGCGCTTTAAGGGCCTTGCGCCGAACTGCGCGTCGCTGCCGTTCCTGACGATATAGCGCAGCGCCTCGTCGGTGACGGAGAGGGTGAGAGTCCTCTCGCGAAGCCTTTCTGCAAGCTTTGCCGTCATCAGGCGCACAATGTTCATCATATCGCTTGTTGTGAGCGGCTTGAAGAGCACCGTTTCGTCAAGACGGTTTATGAACTCCGGACGGAAGTGCGCGTGCAAAAGGCGCATCACCGCAGCTCTCGTCTCGTCGGAAATACCGCCCTTTTCCATGCTTTCGAGCAGTAAGTCGCTGCCGAGGTTGCTCGTCATTATTATGATGGTGTTTTTGAAGTCCACAGTCCTGCCCTGACCGTCGGTCGCTCTGCCGTCGTCCAATACCTGCAAGAGCACGTTCAAGACGTCGGGATGGGCCTTTTCGACCTCGTCGAAGAGCACCACGGCATAGGGCTTACGGCGCACAGCCTCGGTGAGCTGACCGCCCTCGTCATAGCCGACGTAGCCCGGAGGGGCGCCTAAAAGACGCGATACGGAATACTTTTCCATGTACTCCGACATATCAATACGGACTATGCTCCGCTCATCGTCGAAGAGCGCCTCCGCCAAAGCCTTTGCAAGCTCCGTCTTGCCGACGCCCGTGGGACCTAAGAAGAGGAAGGAGCCGACAGGTCGGTTCGGGTCCTGAATTCCGGCGCGGGATCTTAATATGGCGTCGCAAACGCCCTCGACAGCCTCGTCCTGACCTACTACCCTCTTGTGGATTTCGTCGTCGAGCCTTAACAGCTTTTCGCGCTCGGACTCCATCAGCTTCGTCACGGGGATGCCGGTCCATCTTGCGACGATACGCGCTATCTCGTCCTCGGTAACTCTATCGCGCAGAAGCATATTTTCCTTTTCGGAGAGGGCTTTTTCCTTTTCCTCAAGCTCCTTTTTGAGCTTGGGCAGAGTGCCGTAGCGGAGCTCGGCAACCTTGTTGAGGTCGTAATCGTTCTCCGCCTTCTGCATGTCGGCGTTGGCCTTTTCGATATCGCCGCGAAGCTTCTGCACGAGCTCGATGTTCTTTTTGTCCTCGTCGAAGCGCGCCTTCATGACGTTAAATTTATCGCGCTCCTCGGCGAGCTCCTTTTGAAGCTCGGAAAGCCTTTCGACGGAGATACGGTCGGTCTCCTTTTTGAGCGCGGTCTCCTCTATTTCAAGCTGCATTATCCTTCGCCTTATATCATCGAGCTCTGCGGGCATGGAGTTGATCTCGGTCTTGATGAGAGCGCAGGCTTCGTCCACAAGGTCGATAGCCTTGTCGGGCAGGAACCTGTCGGATATGTACCTGTCGGAGAGGGTCGCGGCTGCTATCAAAGCGTTATCCTGAATTTTAACGCCGTGGAAGACCTCATAGCGCTCTTTAAGTCCGCGCAGTATGGAAACGGTGTCCTCTACCGAGGGCTCCGCGATCATAACGGGCTGGAAACGCCTTTCGAGCGCGGCATCCTTTTCGATGTATTTGCGGTACTCGTCAAGCGTGGTCGCGCCGATGCAGTGCAGCTCGCCGCGCGCCAGCATGGGCTTTAAAAGGTTGCCCGCGTCCATAGCGCCGTCGGTCTTGCCCGCGCCGACTATGGTGTGCAGCTCGTCGATGAAGAGGATTATCCTGCCTTCTGACTGCTTTATCTCGGAGAGCACGGCTTTGAGCCTCTCCTCAAACTCGCCGCGGTATTTTGCGCCGGCGACCAAAGCGCCCATATCGAGGGAGAATATGCTTCTGCCCTTCAAATTCTCGGGCACGTCGCCGCGCACGATACGCGCCGCAAGCCCCTCGGCTATCGCGGTCTTGCCGACGCCCGGCTCGCCTATCAAGCAGGGGTTGTTCTTGGTCTTTCTTGAAAGGATGCGGATCACGTTCCTTATCTCGTCGTCACGCCCTATTACGGGATCGAGCTTCTGCTCCCTTGCAAGCTCCACAAGGTCCTGACCGTACTTTTTTAATACGTCGTAGGTGCCTTCGGGATCGTCGCTCGCAACGGGGCGACCCTGCCGCACCTCCTTCAAAACCGCCAGGAAGCCCGCTTCGGTCACGCCGTGCTTCTTCAAAAGGGGCTTTATGTTGGCGTCAGCCTTTTTTATAATGCCGAGCAGCAGATGCTCGACGCTCACATACTCGTCGTGCATTCTTGCGGCCGTCGCCTCCGCCTCGTCAAGCGCGGAGGAAAGCGCAGGAGCCGCGTAAACCTCGCTTACCTGCGAGGAAGCGACCGCAAAGCCGCTCATTATGCTTTCAAGCTCGCGGGAAATAGCGAGCGGGTCTGCGCCGAGCTTTTTAAAAAGGGAGGGGATCAGCCCGTCCTCCTGCGAAACGAGGGCGTACAAAAGATGCGCCTGCTCGGCATAGGTGTTGTTGGCGCCCGCCGCCAACTGCTGCGCCGCCTGCAATGCCTCGGCGGATTTTCTTGTTAATTTATTTACGTTCATATCGTTCAGCTCCTTCAAACGCGGGTCAAGCCCGCGCAGTCAATATTACATTATTATCTGATTATTGCGGACGTACTCCGCGATGCTTGCCTCGGCAGCCTCTGCCGCCGCGGCGGGATCCTCGATATTATTGAAAAACCCTTTCATAGCGGAGTCGAATGCGCCTATGTAAGCGGCGAGCGCGTCGCCGTCCAGCGCGCCGGTATGACTTCCGTCCTTCTTATTGTGGGGCGAGAGCCTTCTTACAAGCCGGTTCGGCTCGAAATTCATATCGACAGCGCCGATATAAGCCTGCTCCAGCTTCTCCCACAAGCGGAAGAATTGCAGCATGGCAAGGGTAAAGGCGTCGCTCCTTGACCTTACCTGCACCCGCAGCTCGCCCAAGGATGAGCCCTGAGCGCCCAAGGCCACGGTGTAGCGCACGGTGGGGTTGTATTTGTAGCGCAGCGCCGAGCGCATCCGGAAGGAATCCTCCGAGGGCTCGCCCATGGCGAAAAGCATATCGCCCGTTAAAAGCTCCTCCACCCTTTGAAAGATATCCCGCGTGCGCATCTGCGCAGTGGAAAGCCCGACCTCGCGCGCCAGCAATCGGTTTATAAGCGCCGAACGGCTGAGCCCCTCGGCGTACGCCGTGCGGTCTATCGCCGCTATGACCTCGTCGTCCAATACGAGGGAATAGATGCTCTTTGACATTTCATCAGCTCCTTTTCATCAGTTCCATTATACCACGCTCTATATAATTTGCAATACAAATTAATAATATATTCTGCACAAAAATTACCGTTCTGATATCAAATTTGTTACCAGAACGGATTTAGAGACCTAATATGTTATATAACGTTTAAAATCAAAGAGGAGCAATAACGATTTATTCAAATACAGTGAAACGAACAGATGAAGCGATAGTATCAAGCTGTGTCTCGGTCAAAACGTCGTTTGCAAACTCGAACATTATGCCTACACAGTAATTAACGTCTAGTGCAGCAGCGGCAGGCAGTTCTATTTGCTCGTCAGTATAGATATTTCGATAGCCTGTGTGGCAAACCAGAGCGAAACGGTCGGAGTCACAAGGCACCGTATGTGCATCGTTTTCTGCGGTAATAAGGCACGCAAGGGAGCCCATTCGCACTTCGGCGAAACCGAACTTAAAGCTAAGCTCTTTTAGTTCGGATGAAGTTACCGACTGTACATCTTCATCGGATAAGGACCAAGTAAATACTCCGATAGTGCCAACGCACACGTTTTGTTCATCATATAGAGAGTATGTCCTTTTAGCACCAAGACGTGATGCTGTAAGGCTAAGCGAAGCAAATTCTTCCGAGGGATAATAGCCTATACCGTCAAACGTTCCTTGCTTTACAAGCCACCCTTGAGGAAGCAGCAGCTTAGCGGAATAACGCATATCAGCATCAGTGTACGAGCCGTCTTCGCTTTTGGATATAACAATCTCGTATAAATCAAAGCCACTGACCGCTTCTGTTTCATCAACGATGTCGGAGCCGCTTTGCTCTCCCTGTGATTGCTCTGTTGCCATAGTGAGCGGAGGCTCGTTTTGCTCCGTTATTGAAGGAGCGGTGGTTTTTGGTAAATCTTCTCTCGTGCTCGCAGAACATCCGAGAATATTTGAAAAAACGATGATAATGGGCACAGACAATAAGAACAGCTTTGCAACGATGGAAAGCGATGTTTTATTTTGAGACATATGGACACTACCTCCTATTTAGTCCGGATTGATAACTTGCGGTTCACCACATACTGAACATACATATTGACCTTGGAGTAATACCCAAGTGTGAGCAACATAAGAATTTGCTTTTGTACAGTTACAATAGGAACATGTTTTCCAATGGTGCGAAGCAGAACATGAATAAGTGCTTCCATTCGCAAGGAGCAATTGTATACTTCCATTCTTCCCAATTCTGAGCATTGACCGCATCCCAATAACGGACAATAGCAGTTCTGCGACCACATGCTTTGTTATTACTCTTGGGCTTTATTACGGATGCTGAATTTAATGCAAATAATGCTGACATTATGATGCTAAGTAAAATCTTAAACATGTACATTTCCTCCCGATAATTTGATGCTATATACATTATAACGATTTGTATTTAACTTGTCAATAGCGATTAATGAAAAAATTAGTAGATAGCTAAAAATTATCAATACAATGTATAACAATCGATTAATATCGCGCTCCCATCGATGTTTAGAGGAGCTTCAGCAGCAAAGCTGCTGTGCGCTGACAAATCCACTGCGACATAGAGCAACGAATCGGTTTGGACGGTTCCGTTGCGCGGAGCGTTAAATCGGAGCAATAGTGTTGTGCCGTTAGGTTCGGCAACCGGCTCCGAACCCCCAAGTCATATCGCTGCCATGCTGTCAGATAAATAAGAAAAGCCCCGAAGGGCTTTTCCACAATAATTACGCATTACGCATTTATAATTCCGAACTCCGAATTTACAGTCGCAGCTCAGCCTTTCAGCATTTCCTTCGCCTTTTCCCAATACTCGTCCATCTCGGCGAGGGTCATATCGGCAAAGGCTTTGCCTTCCTCTTTTATAAGCTTTTCGGTGAGCTTAAAGCGTTTTTCGAATTTGTCGGTGGCGTAGGTGAGCGCGAGGTCGGGATCGACCTTATTGAGCCTTGCGACGTTTACTGCGGCGAAGAAGAGATCGCCGAGCTCGTCCTCTATGGCGGCGGGATCGCCCTGCGCCATGGCGTCCTTTACCTCGTCCGCCTCCTCATGCACCTTGGGCAGAGCCTCCAAAGCGCTCTCCCAATCGAAGCCGACGTCAGCCGCCTTTTTCTGTATCTTATATGCACGAAGCAGGGGAGGGAAGCTGCGCGGCACGGCGTCCATGGCGTCGGAGACCGACTGCTGATGCTTCTCCTGCTTTTTTAAGACTTCCCAATTTTTAAGGACCTCGTCGGAGTTTTCAACGTGAACGTCGCCGAAGACGTGCGGATGGCGGTAGATCATCTTCTGCGCCACGCCCGTCGCAACGTCGCGCAGGGTGAAGTTCGACTTCTCCTCCTCCATGAGCACGTGGAAGACGAGCTGCATCAAAAGATCGCCCAGTTCCTCGCACATATCGTCGGGGTCGTCGCGGTCTATGGCGTCGATGAGCTCATAGCTCTCTTCGAGCAAATTCTTTTTGATGCTCTCGTGAGTCTGCTCCGCGTCCCAAGGGCAGCCGCCCGGCGCGCGCAGCACGCGCATCACCTCCGCGAAGCCCTCCACACTCTGCCTCGGCAGCGTCTTTTCATCGGCGGGAGGCACCAATAAAACCGAAGCTGCGTCGAACTGCTTTATTTGGTCTATCTCAAATAGCTTTCTGGTCTTTATCTCATAGCTCAGCCCGTAGAATATCTCGCCCTTGGTGCCGACGGCGGGCAGAGCAAGGTAAACCTCGTAATCATCGGGATAGTATTCCGAGAGGACGAGCTTCACCTCGCCCGCGGTGAGGGGCGAGTCGATCTCGGTTATCGCATAGAGCGCGTTGGTATCGGGGATCTTTTTGAGGCTGTTAGCGGGGAGCTCGGTAAGTATCTCATGCCCTTTAAGGTGTCCTCCCGAGAGCGCGGCGGCATAGGCAGACTCCGCAAAGCTCACGAAGGGCAGCACGTCGATATTGACCCTGCCCGCGTCAGCCATCTCGCGCAGCGCCTTTAAAAGGTCGGGATTTATCCGCCCGAGGGTCATGTAAGCCACATACCTCATGCCGCGATGCGGGAGCAGGTCGTTATAGCCTTCGGTCGCAATAAACTCCGCCGCTTCAACGAGCCTGCCGGCTATCGCGCGGTTGAGCTCGTCAAAGTCCTCGCAGCTTTCATATAGATCGTCCATGGTGTTGTAACCCTCATAAAGCTGATAGTTTTTTATGAAGGGATGCTCCGTCGTCTGCACGATGGCTATTTCGGCTCCGGAAAACACAGCTTTCAGACTTTCCGATACGACCGCTCCGGCCTGGATGATGATAAGGTCTACCATACTATAACTCCTTTGTCCTTATTCTTTATATATGCCCTTTCCAGATAATGCACTTTACTCCGTTTTTCATTTCGGCATTTCCTTTCGTTCCGATATACATTTTAACGGATCTTTCACTTTTT
>CALEPU010000229.1 GCA_937913075.1 uncultured Clostridia bacterium | reverse complement strand
CTCTCACCGATAACGGCGTCAAGATACCCTATAACATTATCGAGGTCAAGCCGTCCGATGACCGCGATTACGGTAGAATATAATTCGTTATCAAACAATTTTCTCTTTAACGGACCCCTTGTTTATGCTATAATAACTTGATATTTAAAATGAGGTAAACTGTTGTGAAGATTTTGATCGCAGGCTATGGCAAGGTCGGCGCCGCCCTTACAAGGCAGCTTTCTGCCGAAGGGCACGATCTTACCATTATCGACTCCAGCAAGAAAAAGCTTGAATCAGGGCAGGAGCTTTATGACGTTATGGCTGTCAACGGCAACTGCGCAACAATGAACGTTCTCGTCCACGCAGGCGTTAAGGACGCGGATCTTTTGATAGCCGCTACCAACGCGGATGAGATGAACCTGCTCTGCTGCCTGACTGCTCACGGCATCAATCCAAACCTTAGGACTATCGCTCGTATACGCAATCCCGAGTACAGCGAGCAGATCTATATGATGAAAGACAATTTCGCTCTTTCCCTGCTCGTCAATCCGGAGAGACAGGCCGCAATGGAGATCGAGCGTCTTTTGAAATTCCCCGGGTTTTTAAAGCGAGAGGCTTTCGCACACGGCAGGGTCGAGATAGTTGAGCTTCGCGTTACGGAGGGCAGCAAGCTATGCGACATTAAGCTTTCGCAGCTTGGAAGCGTTATAAAATGCAGAGCGCTTATCTGCATGGTGCTGCGCAACGGCGTAGCCTTCGCCCCCGACGGAAATTTTGTATTGCGTGAGGGAGACAGGCTTTTTGTCACTGCCTCAACCAACGATCTTGCGCAGCTTCTGAAAAACATCGGCGCAGTCACTAACCGCGTAAAGCGCGTACTGATTGCAGGCGGCGGAAAAATCAGCTACTACCTTGCACAAAGGCTCAATAAGAGCGGTATGTCCGTTCAGATCATCGAAAGGGACAATTCTAAGTGTATCGAGCTTGCCTCAAAGCTCCCCAATGCCAGCATCGTCCATGGCGACGCATCAGACCTCAATATGCTTGACAGTGAAAGACTCGGCCCCGACGACGCCCTTGTTACCATGACCGGTCTTGACGAACTCAATATGATACTTTCGATTTATGGCAGGAGCCGCGGCGTTGGACAGATAATAACAAAGCTCGGCAGATCCGAGACCTCCGACATTGTCGATACGCTTCCCCTTGGCAGCGTTATAAGCCCTAAGGATCTATGCAGCAACACAATATTGAGCTTTGTTCGAGGAATGAGCAATCAGACCGGCGCTGCCGTTGCCGTGCACAAGATAGCGGACGGCAAGGTTGAAGCTGCCGAGTTTTACGTTGACGAAGCTACCCATCATTGCGGCGAGCCTTTAAAGAGCATTGAGCTGCGCAAGAACGTGCTTATTGCCTGTATACTGCACGGCTCGACAGTAACGATTCCAAACGGCGACTCATGCTTTGTAGAGGGCGATACCGTTATAGTCGTTTCGGGCGATAATACGGTTATAGGCAAGCTGAACGATATTTTTGAATAAAGGCGGGCAATCAAATGAACTATCGCATGATAGGGCGGCTGATATCGTTTATACTGATCGTTGAGGCTGTATTTATGCTGCCCGCGCTGATCCTCTGCCTTTGCGACGGCAACTATACCGCCGCCGTTGCTTTTGCAGAGACGGTAGGCGTGATACTTGTCTTCTCGCTTTTGCTGCGACTTTGGAGCCGCAAGGCGCAGAAGGGCTTTTATGCAAGAGAAGGGCTTATCTGTGTTGGTCTGAGTTGGATATTTTTAAGCCTTTTCGGATGCCTGCCCTTCGTTTTCGGACGCGAGATACCCAATTTTGTTGACGCGCTGTTTGAGATTGCATCCGGCTTTTCAACAACCGGAGCATCCATTCTGGATGATGTGGAGGCATTGAGCCGCGGCATGCTGCTATGGCGCAGCACAAGCCATTGGTTGGGCGGCATGGGCGTGCTTGTTTTCCTGCTTGCAGTCGTGCCTATAAGCGGCAGAAACGACGGCTTTACAATGCACCTGCTGCGCGCCGAGAGTCCCGGTCCCGAGGTCGGCAAGCTTGTGCCGAGGATGAAGCAGACGGCGCTCATTCTGTATCTGATTTACATTCTCATAACCGTTCTCAATTTTGTTGCGCTCGTTATTGTTAAAATGCCCGTGTTCGACGCTGTCTGCACCGCTATCGGCACGGCAGGAACAGGCGGCTTCGGCGTGCTCAACACGAGCATGATGAGTTACTCCCCCGCCATACAAAACGTCTGCACGGTGTTCATGTTCCTGTTCGGCATCAATTTCGGCTGTTACTATCTTTTGATTTGCAGGCAGTTTAAGAGCGTGCTTAAAGATGAGGAGCTGCACTGGTATTTCGGCATCGCCGTTGTTGCGATAGCCGTCATCACAATATCGCTGCGAGTACATAATTTCTACCCCACCCTCGGTGAGACGGTTCGCCATGCTGCCTTCCAAGTCGGCAGCTTTATGACTACGACAGGCTTCTCGACGACAGATTTCGACCTGTGGCCCTCCATAGCCAAAGCGATACTCTTCCTGCTGATGTTCCTCGGCGCATGCGCGGGCAGCACGGGCGGCGGTTTTAAGCTTGCAAGAATGCTGCTTATAGCAAAGATCTTCAGCAGGAACGTCAAGCAGCTCATGTACCCTCAAAAGGTACAGGTGGTCAGGATGAACGGCAGAGTGGTTGATGAGAAGGTGCTGAGCAACACAAACGCATATCTCTGTGCGTATGCCTCGATACTTGCAGTAAGCTTCCTCATTGTTTCGCTCGATGAGTTCTCGATCACAACGAACCTCTCCGCCGTGGTTTCGTGCTTCAACAATATTGGTCCCGGCTTTGACGCCATTGGACCGACGCACTGCTTCTCCGGTTACAGCGCCTTATCCAAGTGCGTTTTCATAATCGACATGCTCGCGGGCAGGTTGGAGATTTTCCCCATACTTGTGCTCTTCACACGCAGCGCATGGGTCAAAAGATGATTTAATAAAAAGGAAGGGGCTGTTGCATTTAGCAATCATTTGAGACAAAGCTCATAGAAACAAGCATGGCGCAATTTTGAACGAGCCATGCT
>CALEPU010000228.1 GCA_937913075.1 uncultured Clostridia bacterium | reverse complement strand
TAGGTGTAATAGAGGTCATGGGCAGGAACTGCGGTGATATCGCACTTTGGGCCGGCGTCGGCGGCGCTGCCGATATGATTCTCGTACCGGAGGTCCCCATATCTTGGGATGAGGCGGCAAACCGTTTGGCGCAGAATAAGCTGCGCGGCAAGCTTACGAGCATCGTTATGATCGCCGAGGGCGCCGGTAAGGCTGAGGATTTTGCAAGGTACGTCCGCGAGCATACCGACGTTGAGATAAAGGCGACGGTGCTTGGCTACATTCAGCGCGGCGGCAACCCCTCGGCATTTGACAGAGTGCTTGCCGCGAAGATGGGACAGAGGGCGGTAGAGCTGTTGTGCGAGGGCACAGACGGCAGAGCAGTAGGCATCAGGCAGAACGCCATTTACGACGTTGCCTTGGATGAAGCTATCGAAATGAAGGACGTTTTCGATCAAAAGCTCTATGAGCTTAACGAGATGATGGCAATATTCTGATAATATATTTTCATTCCGGGATATCAGCTTAAAGCAAGACAAAGGGACTGCCATTCATGAGGCAGCTCCTTTTTGTACGCTCATTATATAAAACTACTTGCCTGCGCGTTCCCAAAGCGCGCGTGACGCGGCGGCACATCGTTTTGTTATGAACTCCTCGTTTGCCGTTTGCAGTATGCCGTCAAGCATGACTATTCTGCCGTTTATCATGCTGAAGGTGCATTTGGCGCCTCCCGCAAGCAGATGTAAGTGTACATTATTGCCGTCCGGCTCGGTATATCTCGGCACGTCGATTATAATGATATCGGCGGCGGCTTCCGGCTTTATTATGCCGATTTCATAACCAAAGCAGCGCGAGACGAATTCGCCTCCGGCAAAGAGCAGCCTGCCGGTATCGGCGTACGCGGAGCAAGCCAAGTCAATATCGGGGCTGTTAAGCAGCCTGTCAAGCGCGAACATTGCCGCAGTAACGGGATCGGCAAAGGCGCCGTCGGTGGCAAGCGAGGTATTTACGCCGACGCGAAGCAGAGCATCGAGCCTTATCTTCTCGCTGCGGGCGGGGGAGAAGGGCGCCTCGGCAACGAATGAGCCCGCCTGCTTTAAAAGCGCGAGATCGTCCGACCTAAGCCCGCTTCCGTGACAGATGATCGTCTTTTCACCGAGGAGACCGAGCTCCGAGAGCCTTGCGACCGGACTTCTGCCCAAGCGCCGCAGCGAGTCAAAAAGCTCGGCATTACCGCCGTCAAGGCTGACTTCATAGCCTGCCCTGCTGCCGACGGCGACCGCGATGCGCCACAGCCTCGAATCCTCGATATCGCTGAGCCCGTCGAAACCGAACAGCGCTCTCACGGCAAGCTCGGGTCTTGCGCCGCAGTATTCGATAAAGCCGAGGTTCTCCTCGATGGCAGCCTCAAATACCGCATTGCCCAGAGAAGCCGAAACACCGAAGCCGAGGCAGGCGCGTATGCCGATATCGTTAGCGGCGCCGGCAATGGCTATAAGCGAAGCTCTCGGGTCGGGGAAGCAAAAGTGCATATCGACCATGGTGGTAACGCCGCAGTGTACAGCCTGTGCCATCGCCGCATAAGCCGCGCGTATGCAGTCGTCGAGCGAGAGCTTGCCCTCAATGCGCTGCCAAAACCCGCGGCGCAGCTCAAACTCGCTGCGAAGGAGCGCCCCTTCCTCTGCGCGCCCTCTTGCGAGGATGCGGTATAAATGCGTGTGAGTATCAACAAGTCCGGGCATGATAATACCGCCCTTGGCGTCTATAAGCTCGGCGTCGCAATAGGTCTGCCTGATTGCTTCGCCGTTTCCTACCGCTATTATTCTGCCGCCATCTACTGCGACCGCTCCGTCTGCAATAAACTTAAGCGATGGGTCGTTCGTCATAAGACTTCCGTTGTGAATGATCCTCATTTTTCCTCCGCAGCTTAATGTTTGCATAATAATGATAATCAAATATAACACGCCGAGAGGAGCGTTTCAATATTCTATATAGCACTATTCGCGCAAAATTGCTAAAAATTTGTCTTCCGTTCATTAATATATGTTTATCAAGGCTTGTTTTTTTTGAACCAGAGGTTATAATAAAAGCAGACAACAAATTAACGGAGGTTTTTCATATGCAGGCAAAAGTTGGCATCAATGGCTTCGGTCGCATCGGTCGTCTTGTCTTCCGCGCGGCTGTCACAAATCCCGACATCATCGTCACCGGTATCAACGATCCCTTCCTCGATGTTGATTACATGGCTTATCTGCTCAGGTATGATACCGTTCACGGCAGGTTTGACGGCGAGGGCAAGGTCGAGGACGGCAAGCTCGTCGTCAATGGCGAGGTCGTCAACGTTTACAACTGCATGAACCCGGCGGAGATCCCGTGGGGCGAGTGCGGCGCGGAGTACGTCGTTGAGTCCACCGGCAAGTTCACCACTACCGAAAAGGCTTCCGCTCACTTTGAGGGCGGCGCGAAGAAGGTCGTTATCTCCGCTCCCTCTGCCGATGCTCCCATGTTCGTAATGGGCGTCAACCAAAACACCTACGATCCCTCCATGAAGGTCGTTTCCAATGCAAGCTGCACCACAAACTGCCTTGCTCCCCTTGCCAAGGTCATCAATGATAACTTCGGCATCGTAGAGGGTCTTATGACGACCGTTCACTCCATCACTGCAACTCAGCTCACCGTTGACGGCTCCTCCAAGAAGGATTGGCGCGGCGGCAGGGCGGCTGCTCATAACATCATCCCCAGCTCCACCGGCGCCGCTAAGGCGGTCGGCAAGGTAATTCCTTCCCTCAACGGCAAGCTGACCGGTATGAGCCTCAGGGTCCCCACCATCGACGTTTCCGTCGTCGACCTTACCTGCACCCTTGAAAAGCCCACCACTTACGATGCTATAAAGGCTGCTATGAAGGCGGCGTCTGAGTCGGAGGAGTTCAAGGGCATCATCGGCTACACCGACGAGCCCGTCGTTTCCAGCGACTTCTACACCGATCCCCGTACTTCCATCTTTGACGCTACCGCCGGCATTATGCTCAACGATCATTTCGTTAAGCTCGTCGCTTGGTACGATAACGAGTGGGGCTATTCCAACAAGCTTGTAGACCTCATCCTCCACATGAATAAGGTCGATCACAACTGATTTCAACACATTAAAAGCGTCCGTCTAACGCGGGCGCTTTTGCTTAACAGAAAGGACGTTTATGAAAGCATACGAAAGACTGTTAAAATACGTCGCAGTTCACACAAAGAGCGACGATGACAGCGAGAGCGTACCATCAACGCAGCGGCAGTTCGATCTTGCCAAAGCCTTGGTCGAGGAGATGAAGTATGTCGGTATTGCGGATGCACACGTGGATGATAAATGCTACGTCTACGGCTCGATCCCCG
Organism: uncultured Clostridia bacterium; assembly: GCA_937913075.1. Taxonomy (GTDB): domain Bacteria; phylum Bacillota; class Clostridia; order Christensenellales; family CAG-138; genus UBA3857. The sequence continues at coordinate 1,090 of CALEPU010000228.1, read as the reverse complement.
CAACTTATGGTTATGAGAGCAAGCCTGCTATGGGCTTCATTGCCCATATGGATACCGCGCCGGATTTTTGCGGCGAGGGAGTTAAACCCCGCATTATTGAGAATTACGACGGGAGAGAAGTCGTTCTGGGAGAGAGCGGCAGGGTACTGCGCCCTGAGGAGTTCCCTCACCTTGAAAAGCTTGCCGGAAGAACGCTTATCGTTACCGACGGTACTACCCTTTTGGGCGCTGACGATAAGGCCGGCATCGCGGAGATAATGACCGCCGCTGAGCGCATATTGCGCGAGGGCATACCTCATGGCAAGCTGCTCATTGCTTTTACACCCGATGAGGAAGTGGGCAGGGGAGCGGACAATTTCGACGTTGCTCACTTCGGAGCAGATTTCGCCTATACTGTCGATGGCGGTCAGGAGAACATTATCGAGTATGAAAACTTCAACGCTTCCGCCTGCCATGTTGAGATAAATGGCTTTAACGTGCATCCCGGCAGTGCAAAGGATACCATGATAAACGCTTTGCTCGTTGCCTGCGAGTTCAACTCGATGCTGCCCGCGGGGGAGACTCCGCGCGATACCGAGGGGTACGAGGGCTTCTTCCATCTTTGCAATATCAGCGGCAGCACGGAGCATGCTGCTATGGATTACATAATCCGCGATCACTCCGCAGAGATAATGATGGCAAGAAAGGAAACCCTCCGCCACATAGAAAAGCTGCTTAACGCCAAATACGGCAGGGACACCGTCAGCGTTACCGTTAAGGATCAATACCTCAACATGATCGAGATGATAAAGCCCTGCTTTCACCTTATCGAAAATGCCTGCGCAGTAGTGCGCGAGCTCGGAATGGAGCCTTTAACGGAGCCAATAAGGGGAGGCACTGACGGCGCAAGACTTAGCTTTATGGGGCTGCCCTGTCCCAATTTGGGCACGGGCGGATATGCCTATCACGGACCGTATGAGCATATAACAGTCGAGGGCATGGACTTGGCAACCGATATAATCGTCGGAATAATACGCAAATACGCTGAGTGATTTTAAACATAAAAGGGGTTGTTGCATTAATGAGCAAAAGCAGCTTCCGTGCAGCAGTT
>CALEPU010000227.1 GCA_937913075.1 uncultured Clostridia bacterium | reverse complement strand
GCTCTGCCCAGCACGTCCGGAGTTGTGTTTTCAATTGCTTTTTTCAGCTTGCTTTCAAGCTCTTTTTCCGTCATCCTCATTTACTGCGGCTCCTTTCCTTCGAATTCTTGCCTGAGCTTTATCAATGCTCTTCGGTATTTTGTCATTACCGTGGGAGCGAGGCTCCCAAGCGCTTTTGCAATCTCGCGGAAAGTGAATCCAGAGATCAGATGAAGCGATACTATCTGCCGTTCTTCCGATGAAAGTGCCGACAGAAAGCTTTGTATCATAAGCCTGTCCTCTGCGTCTGCTATCGGATCGACGGGGAGGGAGTCCGCTTCATCATCAAGGCTTGAAACCGCTTCCTTTTTGCGTAGCCGCATTCGGTCAATGCAGATGTTCTTTGCGATACGGATGATCCAAGCAAAAGGCTTGCCCTGAGGCTTGTAGCCTTTTGCCGACGCAAATATCTTGACTAAGGTATCGTGCAGTGCGTCCTCGGCGTCATGGCGGCTCCCGAGCACGGAAAGAGCATAGCTATAGATCGAAGAAGACGCAAGGGAATAAAGCTCGTCGAGCGCGTCTATGTCGCCGCTTTTGAGCCTTAATATGCAGCGCTCTGTCGCCGCATCCCTCTTGAGCTGTTCACAATACTCGCCAGTTTCCGCTTTCATCGCATTACCTCTTATATTAGGATAACGCATGAAAACGGCAAAATCATTCAGAATATGACAGCGTCAATAAATATATTATTCCTTGGCGACTGATAACACGCCTCCGTCCATCTCGCAGACAGTATCGCAGAGGGCGTCGATGTCTGCGGGGTTGTGGGATGAAAGTATAATTGTTTTTCCCTTCCCGACAAGTCCTTTCAACAGATCGCGCATTTCCTGAACTCCGTTTTTATCGAGCCCGTTCATGGGCTCGTCGAGTATGAGGAGCTCCGGATCCTCCATGATGGCTTGTGCGATACCGAGGCGCTGACGCATACCGAGCGAGTATTTGCCAACGGGCTTTTTCATATCGGGATCGAGCCCGACGAGGCGGATCGTTTCTTTGATCCGCTGTTTGTTGATCTTTTTATTGACGGACGCGAGTATTGAAAGATTGCGGAAGCCGGACAAATGCGGCAGGAATCCGGGAGCCTCAATTATCAAACCGAGGCTTTTAGGGAAATCCTCCTGCCTGCCGATGACTTTCCCATTTACCGTTACCGTGCCCGAAGTGGGCTTCAAAAACCCGCAGATACATTTCATCATTACGGTCTTGCCGGAGCCGTTGTTGCCGACAATTCCGTGAACCTTTCCCTTTTCAAAGCTGTGGGATATGCCTTTCAGCACCTCATCCTTGCCGAAGGTCATTTTCAGATCCTTTATCTCTATTGCGTTTTCCATATCAAAACCTTCCTGTTCCTTTCGAGAAATTGAAGTTATAGCGTTTGATTGCCCTGAGCGAACCCAAGTATAACAACACGCATATTCCGATCATTATCAATATCGACTGCCATATCGCGGGCAGCTTATCGTACCCGAAGTTGTGCATATGGTAAGAAGCATGATTCAGCGGTGAAAGCCAGCCGAATATGAGATTGGCTCGATACATCCGCGATTCGGGGATATTGAAAACGGTCTTGATGAGCTGCGGGTTCATAAGATACCCGTAGAGCGAAAGCCCGAAGGCCGAGGTCACCGCGGCGGTCTTGCCGAAGCGTATGCTCATGAACAGCATGAGCATGACGAGCACG
>CALEPU010000226.1 GCA_937913075.1 uncultured Clostridia bacterium | reverse complement strand
GAGGTTCAGATCGAAGCCTGTATCGTCCTCCGTGCCGGCCAGGGTGGCCACCAGGGATTCCGTCGCAGGCTGGGAGGTGCCGCTGCCCAGGGGGCTCAGGCAGGTGTCCACCACATCCACACCGGCTTCCACAGCCTTCAGCAGCACCATATCCCCCGTGCCTGTGGTGTTGTGCGTATGCAGATGTATTGGTACGTCGACCTCGGCCTTTAAGCGCTTGACGAGCGAATACGCGGAATACGGCAGGAGAAGGTTTGCCATATCCTTGATGCAGATAGAATCCGCGCCCATCTGCACGAGCTCCTTTGCGAGCTTGACGAAATAATCCTCGCTGTGAACGGGGCTTATCGTGTAGCTCAAAGCAGGCTCGCACCAGCCGCCGTACTTTTTTGTGTACTTGATTGCCGCTTCAAGATTGCGCACGTCGTTAAGGGCATCGAAGATGCGGATAACGTCGATGCCGTTCTCGATCGCTTTGCGGCAGAACTGCTCGACTACGTCGTCGGCATAATGCTTGTAACCCAAAATGTTCTGCCCGCGGAAAAGCATCTGGAGCTTTGTATTGGGTAAAGCCTTGCGCAGTGTGCGCAGACGCTCCCAAGGATCCTCGTTCAAAAAGCGGAGGCATGCGTCAAAGGTAGCGCCGCCCCAGCACTCCAGCGACCAATAGCCGATGCTGTCGAGAATTTCGCAAGCGGGGAGCATATCCTCGATGCGCATCCTTGTCGCCGCCTGGGACTGGTGCGCATCGCGAAGGATGGTGTCGGTAATAAGTAATTTAGCCATAATCTACCCTTTCTTTATTTGAAGAGAGCGAGAAAAACGCCCGCTGCTATGGCGGAGCCGATGACGCCCGCGACGTTGGGGCCCATGGCGTGCATGAGCAGGAAGTTCGAGGGGTTTTCCTTCTGACCGACGACCTGCGAGACCCTTGCCGCCATGGGTACTGCGGATACGCCCGCGGAGCCTATGAGGGGATTGATCTCGCCGTGGCTCAATAAGCACATGAGCTTACCGAGGAGTACGCCTCCCGCCGTGCCGAATATGAACGCGCAGATGCCCATTGCGAATATCGTGAGCGTATCGAGCGAAAGGAAGGTTGCCGCCCTTGCCGTTGCGCCGACGCTGATGCCGAGGAATATGGTGACGATGTTCATAAGCTCGTTCTGCACGGTTTTGCTGAGCCTGTCGACAACGCCGCATTCTTTAAGCAGATTGCCGAGCATTAGCATGCCCACGAGCGCCGCGGCCGAGGGAACGAGCATTGCCACGAAGACGGTGACGACAATGGGGAAGATTATCTTTTCCGTCTTGGAGACGGGACGAAGCTGCTTCATGACGATCTGCCGCTCCTTCTTTGTGGTAAGCAGACGCATGACCGGAGGCTGGATAAGGGGTACCAGCGCCATGTATGAGTAAGCCGCAATAGCTATTGAGCCGAGATAATCCGGCGCGAGCTTGGACGTAACGTATATGGCTGTGGGGCCGTCCGCGCCGCCGATAATGCCGATAGAAGCGGCAAACCCGTCGATATCGGTAATACCGGGGCTGATGACGGGCCCTAAGTACCTTGCGCCGATGAACGCAAGGAATATGCCAAGCTGTGCCGCCGCACCCAGAAGAAGGCTCTTCGGGTTGGCGATCAGCGGACCGAAATCGGTCATTGCGCCGACGCCGAGGAATATAAGGCAGGGATAAATGCCGAGCTTGACGCCAAGATACAGGTAATCTATCAGGCTCGCCGTATCGGAAAAGCCGTTCCACGCAACGTGTCCGCCGGCAAAAAGCTCGGGGTGATACAGATCGGCGCCGGGCAGATTGCTCAAAAGCATACCGAAGGCTATGGGCAGCAGCAGCATGGGCTCAAACTTTTTGACTATGGCGAGATAAAGAAGCAGGCACGCCACGGCAATCATAATGAGCGTCTTCCACCACATGCCGTCAGGCTGGGTAAAAAGCGTATAAAAGCCCGATTGCTTTAAAAAGTTAAGTATAGCTTCCATTTCTGAAAATCAACTCAAAAACCGTTCTCTTATTCAAAAGCGACGAGTATATCTCCGGAATTGACAGATGCGCCCTTGGAGGTATTGACAGCAACGACGCGGCCGTCACGCGGCGCAAGAATCTCGTTTTCCATCTTCATTGCTTCGAGCACGAGCAATACCTGACCGCGCTTGAAAGAGTCTCCCACCTTGACGTTTACGCCGACGACGGTGCCGGGCATTGGCGCGGCAACGGTAGAAGCGGAAGCCGGAGCGGAAGCTCTTTTAGCAGGCTGCTCCTGCGGCTTGGCGGCGGGAGCGCTTACGGGCGCTGCATCGCCCTTTATCTCCTCGACCTCGACTTCATAAGAGGTGCCGTTGACGTTGACTAAAAACTTACGCATATTTTCCTCCCACACGGCAAAAGCCGTTTGATTTGCAAAAATTTAAAAGATATAAGGTAAAAACGAGTGTTGCGGAATATGTCGCACGATAGTCCTGACAAATTCGGTCAAACGGGCGAGAGCAAGTATGAGCCCGTCGCCGGCTTATTTACCTGCTGACCTTGCGAATAGACTTTATGCGGATGCCGATCACGTCGGTATCGAGCTGCATTGCGATAGCCGCGGAGACGGCGGCGATAAGACTGCGCCTATCTCCGGCGGGAAACAGACCATCGGAGCCGCCAACGCGCCTGATAGAGTGAATACGAAGCGCCTCCGGCTCGGTGCCCAAATACTCCGCAATGGCGACGGAAGCCGCGGCGACGAGCTGCCTGCGCTGCTCCCCCGTTATCTCGGCTGCGGCGGGTGC
>CALEPU010000225.1 GCA_937913075.1 uncultured Clostridia bacterium | reverse complement strand
GCGCTCCGCTGCAAAGGCAACACCGTTGCCTTTGTCGAGCGCTCCGCGCCCCGCGGAGGGGGAAGGCTGTTTGAGCTAATTCGCCCCAGCTCGCCGCTGTCCCCATTTATCTTACGCATTCAAATACCCCGTTCCCCCTCGGTTTTTTCCGTCATCAAAGGGGTCGTAGCGGTAGCTCTTTTTAGGCGGGGGCTCCTTGGCGGGCTCGGGTCTGGACATGAGCCCATAGCGCAGCGCCTCGGCGGCATGATCCTCGCCGTCCGATACGTCCTCGCGGTTGTGGGCGTCGAATTGCAGCATGGGCAGAGTGCGTATCAGGTTCTCGCAGCAAGCAAAGCAGCTCCACATGGGTCTGCCGTCGGCGGCTGGCGCAAGGTAGTCGCGCACGCGCTGCCAGCCCGCTATTCTTGTGTTGTCGGCGGGCGAAACCGACATGCCGCTCGATATAAAAAGCTCCGCAAGCGTCTCGCCCTCAAAACCGCCCTTGGACGTGAGCGTCGCCCCGCGCGACTGCCAAAGGTCGGGCGAGGCTACGGTGTACGCTATCCTCTCCCCTGCGGAAAGCGCCAGCACCTTCTTGGCAACCTCGGCGGCTCTTACCTGCCTTACGTAAAGCTCGCGGTAGGTAACTACCCTGCCCTCGCCGTCAACGGCGTGCCAAAGCACACAGCAGGGGTCGTTGTAGCCCCAGTCCATAGAGCAAAATCTCCGCCAGCCTTCGGGTATCTCGAAGGGCTCCGCAACGTGGCGCTCCCGCGAAAACTCGCGGAAATACTGTCCCGCGTGCACGTCCCAGTCGCCCTCCAGGTGCGCTCTGCGCATATCCTCCGGCAGCGACATGAGCTGACGCACATACCCCGGGTCGGCGGCAAGCAGCGCCTTGTTGTCCCATATCCTCGCAGGGATAAAGGCGTAGTCCTCCGCGCGCTCGTCGCCGCGATACTGCCTGTCGATAAACAGCCTCTTGACCCACCTGTGCCCCACATTGCCGGGATTGCAGGTGTAGTACATCCGCGGCGAAAAGCCCTTCATCACGGTGCGGTTGCAGGTCGAAATAAACTGTTGCTGCTCCTCGGTAAAATGGGTCGCCTCCTCCAAGCCTATCACGGCGTATTCCTGCCCCTGATACTGATAAACGTCGCCCGCGGTGTCACAGTAGCCGAGCTTTATCCTCGACCCGTTGGGAAAGTTGAACACCCTCTCCGTCGCGTTGTAAGGCGCAAAGCCGTTGAGCTCCCTCCGCAGAGGGATGATGTGGTTTTCGCGGAGCTCGGGCAGGGTACGCCTCAAAAGCAGTATGTTGAGCTCCGGATAGTTTAACGCCAGCAGCACGAGCTTGCGCCTCATTGCCCAGCTCTTGCCTCCGCCGCGCGCCCCTCCGTAGGCGATATGCCTCGCCCGCGCAAGGAAGAATTCCCTTTGACGCGGGTTGGGGGAGCCTTTGAGTATAAGTTCCATCGGTACTCCTTTCGGTAAATTCGGAATGCGGTCCGCATCGGCCGCAGGGCGGATATATTACAGCGGACCTTGCGCCCGCTCAACTCGGCTTGACAAGGGGACGGTTACTTCTGTCAAGCTGCAAAGACAGTCTGGTGAACGCAACTTTAAATTGACAGAGGAACCGTCACCTTGTCAACGAAGAAAAGCTTGAATTGCTCTATGCCGTCACCTTGTCAACGAAACCAAGCTTGTTTCCCTGCCCCGCCGACCTGACAAGGGGACGGTTCTTTTGTCAGGTTTTTGAAAACAAGCCGGCTTGA
>CALEPU010000224.1 GCA_937913075.1 uncultured Clostridia bacterium | reverse complement strand
GCCGAAGGAGTGGGAAGGAAAACCTTCGGAATTCAGACTTGATTTTTCGGAACATCAGCTGAAGGAAATGCTGGCTTTCGCAAACGCGGCAGCTTCCATAATTACTACAAGAAAAGGCGCTCTTAAGGTTATGCCTGAGGCTGCAGAAGTAGAAGATTTAGTAAGGAAGTATCAATCTGCCTGATAATTTCCGGATGGACTGCAGCCCTGAAAGTAAGGTTATACTTGATTTTGAAAAATGTTGATATATAATGAAACATTATGAAATGCCCATTTTGCGGATGTTATGATACAAAAGTTTTAGATTCCCGTCCTAATGATGATAAGACGGCTATTCGCCGCAGGCGTGAGTGCGCCGGATGCGGCAGGCGCTTCACCACCTATGAAAAAGTGGAGGAGATGCCCTTGATAGTCGTCAAGAGGGATAACACGAGAGAGCCCTTTGACAGCGACAAGATACTTCGAGGCGTAAGAAAGGCGTGCGAAAAGCGCCCCGTCTCCGCGGCAGAGATGGATGAGCTTGTTGACAGCGTTGTCCGTGAGCTCAACAACTCTCTCGAGCAGGAGGTCACCACCATCAAGATAGGCGAGCTTGTCATGTCCAGATTAAAGGATCTTGACGAGGTCGCGTACGTCCGCTTTGCCTCGGTGTACCGCTCCTTTAAGGATATCAACACCTTTATGTCGGAGCTTAAAATGCTCCTCGGTGAGCAGGATGCCCAATAACGCCGCATATCTTCAAGCAACAGTTCCCGATGACTCCCGCTACGTCGAAAAGGAGGGCGTCGGCATATTCATATCCCAAAGCCTCGCGGACGAGCCGCTTTTAACTCACGGCTTCACTACGAGAATAGGCGGCGTGAGCGCTCCGCCCTTTGACTCTTTAAATCTCGGCACCGGCAGGGACGAACCCTTTGAAAACATAATCGCCAACTACAAAAAGCTCTGCTCGGCTTATGGGCTGCGCTTTGATGAGCTTGCGCTTGTCAGGCATGAGCACGGCGCAAACATTTTAAAGCTTACCGCAGCCGACGGAGGGAGGGGCGTGGGTCTGCCGCCGCTCGATTTTTCGGATGGCTTCGTCACAAACGACCCGAAAGTCACTCTTATGACCTGCCATGCGGATTGCAGCGCCTTCTTCATTTATGACAAAAAAACCCGCTCTATAGGGCTTGCTCATGCAGGCTGGAAGGGCATGTTCAAAAGAATAGGGCAGAGGCTGGTCGAAAGGCTTGCCGCCGAGTACGGCGCAGATCCTTCCGATATGCTTGCCGTGATAGGACCGTGCATCTGTTCCGATTGCTTTGAGGTCGAGCTGGAGCTTGCCGAAAGCTTTGCCGAGGAGTTTGACTGTCCCGATATCTACAAGGTCGGCGGGGCGAAGTATAACGGCCCGTTCAGGCAGGACAAGGCTTGCGTCTCGCTCCACGCGGCTGCGATAATACAGCTTGCCGACGCGGGCGTGCCTATAAAAAACATCCGCCGCATGGCGAGCTGTACAAGAGAACGGGAGCAATACTTTTACTCCTATCGCCGCGACGGTATACGCACGGGCTCAATGTGCGCTTTTTTAAGGCTTGACGATCGGCCTGATTTATAACTTCTGCATTGTTTTTGCATCTCCCGCAGATACTGCCCATAAAGCATTAAGGAAAGTATGCGGGAGGTTTTTTTATGCCGCTTTCGAAATTGCTCATATTGATATACGCACTGCTCATTACAGCCGGCATCGGAAGGAGGAGCCTGCGAAACATAGGTGCGGGAGGAATGCTTCCGCTTTATTTTCTGCTTTGCATATTCGTAACGGATAGGCTTTCTGCGTCTTATGCGGATGAGGTTTATCTTTCGCCCGCCTGCCTTCTGATACCCGTTTGGCTCTATGCCGCGGCTTGCTTCGGCGCCGAAAAAACCGCCTGGCTTGCACTGCCCGTATCGGTTCTGCTGGGCGTCATTCTTGCGCCTCTCGTCTCCCGGCAGACTGAGCTTGCACAGGCGGCGGTCGGCGCTGCGGCAGCTCTGACGGCTTTCATACTGCCGCTTCCGACAGCATTATCAACAGCGGCGCTCACTCCGGTGGCAGCCTCGGTATCGGCTTTCGTATACGCCATGATAACCAATGGCTTTGCCGAGCTCGACCTTTCGGAAGGCACGCTGAGCGCCCAGCTTATCGGAGTCGGACTTGCTTTCGTATTAAGCACATCAATTCAAAGTCAAAAACACAAAAGCATATTGAGCAGCGGGGCTTCATAGTATTTGATATCAAAGCTATGGAGGACAAGTGTTTTGAGTTCGTCATACGCCGGTGAAGACTCCCTTAAATCGGTTCTGGCGCTGCTGCCGCGCAGGCTTGCACAGCGTATTGCGCTCATATCGGAGGGTCTCAGCGTTGAGGAGCTGCGCCTGCGCGTTGCAAGACCTTTGCAGATCGTAGCCGCAGAGGACGAGCTGATAAGTGAGCTTGCGCCGTTTTCCGTGGACGAGGCGCGCGAGCTGCTTGAAAGGCTCTGTCAGCACTCGGTCTATGCCCATGCGGATGAGCTGCGGCAGGGCTTCGTTACGTTAGAAGGCGGCGCAAGGGTAGGCGTCTGCGGCAAGCCCGCCGTGGAGCGCGGAGAGATAGTCAATCTCACGGAGGTGTACGGCTTCAACATTCGTATTGCAAGGCAGGTGACTGGCTGTGCAAAGGACGCCATGAGACTGATCGCCGAGGGCGGCAGAGCCGCTTCGACTCTCATTGCCGCTCCGCCTGGCGGAGGCAAGACGACGCTTCTGCGGGATATCATGCGCTGTGTCTCCGAGGGCGAGGGCATTAAAGCGCAAAAGGTCGCTGCCGCAGACGAAAGGGGAGAGCTCGCGGGCTGTGTATCCGGCGTGCCTTCCTTCGATATCGGCAGGAGGACGGACGTTATGGACAGAGCGCCTAAGTCGGCAGCAATATCCCTGCTGATAAGATCTATGAGTCCGGAGGTTATTATCACGGACGAGATCGGCGGTCCCGCAGACGCAGCCGCCATCGCCGAGGCCGACAGGTGCGGCGTTACGGTCATTGCCAGCGCCCACGCCGATACTTTGGATGAACTGCGCCGCAGGCAGGGGATAGCCCCGCTTTTTGAGGGCGGCGTTTTCAAAAGAGTTCTGATGCTAAAACGTCGCGGCAGCATCCTCCGCATAACTCCGGTATTACTATGAGCGCGGCAAGACTTTTTGCCTCGGCGTTAGTGTTTTGCGGGTTCGTGACCTATGGCGCGGTCTCCGGCGCACGCAAACGCACAGCCTTGAACCAGGCGACGGCATTGTTAAAGGATCTGAACGAGCTTTCGAGCAGGATGGAGCTGACCCGTCTGCCCCTCAAAAGCATTTCGGAAGCGCTCGCAAGAAGCGGCGCGCTGCCCGAGCTTTGGAAGGAGCTCTGTTGCGGGCTTTCGTCGGGCTTATCGCCGGAACGAGCCTGGGAAAGGCAACGCGTTATCGCGCAGGGCTCGTTGGCAGCCAAAGTAATGCGGGAGCTCTTTGCGGCTATCGGCAGCTTC
>CALEPU010000223.1 GCA_937913075.1 uncultured Clostridia bacterium | reverse complement strand
AAAATAGCCGCCGCGCTCAAGCATCTCTTCCATAAACAGCACCGCGCGCTCTTTGAGCTCACGAGCCTTCTCGCGCAGATAGCCGTCCTTTTTGAGCTCGACCATCTCCATAAGCCCGTCCATACCGATGAGCGCCTGCTTTGCGGTATCGCAAGCTTCGATGTTGTAGATGTGCCAAGGCACGTTACGACCCTCATCGGGGGTGATGGTAGACTGTATGTCTGCCCTCGTCAGCTTGGAGATTACCATATTGAGCACATGGGTAACAGTGGCCTCACGGGTAGAGGACTCGATGTACTTGGTGTTCATCTGCGCCCTCATGCGGTACTCCTTGAAAATGTCACGCAGAGCGACCGCATAGGGAAGATCAAAATAAATACAGGGAGCGGGAGTAGCGGAGGGAGGAACGGTGGAAAGGCAGATGTTGCTCTTCGGTACGCCTACTCTATTGGAGAAAATGGCGTTGATGCCGTGCTGTACCATCAGCTCAGGCATGACCTTCCAAGCATCCCTTGCGGTAGCGTTGGCGTTGTGCGCGCCGTCGATCTGCGCCATATCGGCCCAAGCGATAAGCTTTTTGGACTCGCAGGCGTCAACGAAGGATCGCATCATGTTGATGTTGCGGTAAAGCACGTTGTACTGCGGATCCTGATGAACGCCGTTTACGCCCTCCTCGGCGAACATGACAGCGATATCGGGACCGGCTACGCCGGAGACATAGCTGTGGTAGTTGATGGGTCTGCCGACCTCATCCTCGATCATATCAAGCGCTTTGCGCTGAGCCCTGACCTGCTTCCTCGTGATGGGAACGCCGCCCATGCCCTGAGGAGTTCCTTCAATAAGACCGTCAAAGTGGCTCTGACCTGCGGTGCGGATAACCATTATATGATCCGCGCCGTGGTGTGCAGCCATACGCATACGGCGGATATCGTCCTCAAAACGACCGGATGCTATCTCTGTCGTGATAACGGGACCGGGCTGGGGATCGACGTCCTCAAAATAATGCGCAGGAGGCAGAGGAACGGACTCCTTCAAAGGCTCCGTCGCATCGTGATAGGTGAAAGGTCCCATGTGCAGGTTCTCGACCGGCTTACGCCAAGTCCAACCCCTGCGGCGGGGACGGTAATGCTCGAGGTCGTCAAGTATTTCAGCCACGTTAATGGGCTTATCGGGAGTAAGTTTGTAATCGCTCATTATTCTTCGCCCCCCTTGAAGAGATTTGCTGCATCATCCCAGAGCCTGCCCTCTGCAAGCTCAAGCCCGGCGGGGCGGATATCCATGCCCTTAGCCTTTGCGAGGCGGTAAACAACGTTGCCGGCGCCGTAGCACATGAGCGAGCGTTCAACACAGCCCTCGACTATGGCCTTCGCCTCGATGGAGGAGAAGCCCATGCGCAGAAGCACGGAGCGCTCAATAGCGGGGGAGGTGTACTCGCGCCCCATCTCAAGCAAAGGATCAACGAGCTTATTTGCAAGCTCCCAGAACCTTGCTTCAAGCTGCTCATCCGTCAAGCCGGCAAGATGCTCATGCCTGACAAGAAAATCGTCATCTCGTTTCATAATCGGTGAAACTCCTTTGGTTTATTGGTAGTGTGATTAATAAACTCAGCTTAAAGTGCTGCGACTGCCGCCCTGACGAACTCCTCGTCCGCCTTGGTTTCCTCCATGAGGAAACGGATATCGTCGTCAGTCAGCTCGTCCTTATGGGAGCCGACAGCCCTCTTGATGCGGGAACGGCGCACGTGATCGAGATCGACGTCGGTCGCCTTTATCAGCGAGGGATGAGCGGGCAGAATAATGCTCTTGCCGGGTATCTCATCTGCGGGATCGCCGAAGTGGATGTCGATACCGTTTTGCCTTGCGAAGGAGAGCTGTGGATTTATGTGCTTGCCTGCGCCGGTGTACTCGGTCTCCTGCACAACGATGCACTGATCCTCGTCCATCTCCTGCGCAAGTGCAAATGCAGCAGCGAGCGAGGTGTTGCCCGCGGGTCCCTTCTCAAGTCCTTCGAGGGTAGCAAGACACTCGGTGATGAAGAATACGCTGCCCTGTGTGACGGTAACGTATCTGTCCATATAACGCAGAGGACGTGCGGCGCTTCTGGGGACGTCCGAGTGGTCGGGATCTACTGCGTAGGGTACGCCGAAACCGGTATGACCGGTAGTGAAGCTCTTCTTGTTGAACTGCGCGTCGCTTGCCATGTGCAGCCCCTTGAGGTTGACGCTTGCGCCGATAATGGTGGGATAGCAGCCTGCCTTGTGCAGACCGCGCGCGGTGCCCGTAAGGTTTCCGCCGCCGGCGTTGGTGCAGACGACCACGTCGGGATCCTTGCCCACCTTGGCACGGAACTGTTCGGCGATCTCATAGCCAAGGGTCTCAACGCCCGCAATGCCGAAGGGAGTGTAGAGCGATGCGTTAAAGTAGCCCGTCTCCTCCAAGAGCTGAAGCACGGTGGAGAAGAGCTCGGGACCGACAGTAAGCTGCACGACCTCAGCGCCCAATGCCTCGCACTTGCGCGCTTTCTCTATTATCTCGGGCTGACCGACGCCCTTTGAGTCATAACACTCCTGCACTACGATGCACTTTAAACCGGCTTGCGCAGCACAGCAGGCAACGGCGGCGCCGTAGTTACCGCTTGTCGCGGTGACAACGCCCTTGTAGCCGAGCTTCTTCGCCTGATAGATGCTGGTGCAGGCACGGCGAGCCTTGAAGCTGCCGCTGGGATTTGAAGCCTCGTCTTTTATGAATATACGGGCGCCCTTGCCCTCGGGAGCGCATTTCCTTGCAAGCGCAGTGAGGTTTTTGAGCTCTATTAATGGCGTGTTGCCGATGGAGTACATGGACTGTACGCGGCGCAGCTCCTCAATGGTATAGCCTGTCGCAGCCATCATAGCCTCGTAATCGAAGCCTATGCCGGGATTTTCAAACTGATCGAAATCAATGCCCACAGCATCGCGGATTATCTGGTTCTTCCTCGCCATTATCGCGTTATAGCTGTTATCCATTAATCCTCACCTCCGAACGTAAGCTTGCGTACCATGTCGTCGATCTCAAGTATCTCAGGCACAAAAACGCCGAAATTATGCTCAAAATAGGGGTTGACTTTAACGAGCTTGCCGGTAGCCTTCCTGCCTGTACGGGTAATCACCTCAACCTCGTCGCCTATTTCGGCGTCAGAAGTCAGGTGACCCTTGACCCACATTTCAAGAGGATTGACCTTGGTATCCTCGGGCAGGGACTCCGAACGCTCCTCGGGCTTCAATACGATATTGTGTATCTGTACCCAATCGCCTTTCTTTGCCATAATAACCTCCAAATCAATGTTTAAGGGAAGCCCCGCGAGGGACCTCCCAAAAATCCGATTACTTCTCGATATAATCGCGGAAATCGCCCATTATCGCATGGGGCACGGGCAGATCGATCATGGTCTTGAGACCGGGCCTTGCATTGATAACATGGGGGATCATGTTGACGCACATTGCAATGGTGCCCAGACCGCCCTCGACCTCGGGGGTGTTGGCAACGTGGATGGAGGGAGTACCCTCGATAACGACATAATCGCCGGTATGGGTGCCCTCGAGCTCGGGCTCGATCTGCTGGGGATGGATGAGGTCGATCTTTTTCGCGCCGTCAACGTAAGCCTGAGCAGTCATATTGACGCCGGCGACGTTGCCCTTTGCGGCAAAGCCATAGGGAGCCTGACGGTCTACGTTGGTGACGATGGGAGCCATCTGCTTTTCGAACTTTTCGATCTTCCAGCCAAGAGCCTCGGCGATCATGCCTGCGCTCTCCTCGAAGCCGACGTGACCTGCGAGTGTGCCGTCCTCAACGCCCTTGTTGAACTCGTCAACGGTGATGCCGATGCCCTGTTCCTTCATAACGGCGGGACCAAAGGGGGAGAGGGAGTTAACACGCTTACACATGACACTCTCAACGTCTATCATGCAGCCGGAGAGGCAGATAGCCAGAAGGTCCATCATGAGACCGGGGTTGATGCCGGTGCCGAGCACGGTAACGCCGTTTTCCTTGGCGATACGGTCAAGCTCTGCCGCGAGCTCGGGATGCTGCGCCTTGGGATAGCTCATCTCCTCGGCGGTGGTAACGACGTTGATGCCCTGCTCGAGAACGAGCTTGATTTTGGGGAATACTGCGGGAACAAAGGAATCGGTAGCGACTATGGCAACGTCGGCAGCGCCCTTATAGATGACCTTGTTGATATCGTTGCTGATGAGCACGTCCTTACGGTCGCCCCTCTCGATGCCGAGCATGTCAAAAATGCTCTTGCCTTCAAGCTCGCTCCAAAGGTCGCAGACGCCGGTGATCTCAACGCCCTTCTTGCCGAGAAGCATCCTTGCGATGCCGGAACCCATAGCGCCGAAGCCCCAAATGGCAACCCTTACATTTTCCATA
>CALEPU010000222.1 GCA_937913075.1 uncultured Clostridia bacterium | reverse complement strand
CTTGCCGCCTCCATCATGTTGAGGGTACCGCCGATGTTGATTTCCTCATAAAGCAGAGGGTAGGCTATGCTGCGCGGCACGCTCCCCCACGCAGCCTGATGGCTGACGTAATCCATACCCTCGCAGGCTTTTGCGCAGGTATCATAATCCCTTATATCGCCCTCAATAAGCTCAAAATCGTGATCGGTCAGCAGATATGCTATGTTTTCCCGCTTGCCCGTTGAAAAATTATCGAGCACGCGAACGCGGCAGCCCTTGCGCAAAAACGCCTCCGCAAGGTTGGAGCCGATGAACCCCGCGCCGCCCGTAACGAGCACCGACGCGCCTTTGTTAAAGCTTATATCCTCAAATCCCATTTTGTCTCCCGCCGGAGCCATAGCTCCCATTACATTTATCATGCCCTGCCGCGAAGCCGCAGGTACGCTCCGTGAACCTTAGTATAAAGCAGCGCCGGCAAGAAGCCCATTCCCAGTATGCGGCTGCTTAATTTGCCGTGAGAGAGGTAGGCTTTAAAGCCTTTTTCCTCAAAACTCTGCTTATAAAACCGAAGCTTCTCTCCCGTTTGCGAATTGCCGCGAAGCTTTATGAACACCGCCGAATTGAGCTGCCCGTAAAGGTACTCATCCGCCCTTCCGTTTGCCTCCTCGGAGCAGACGCCCCATTTTTGCATGAGGCAGGCGAGCCTTGCTCTGATGTTATATGCGGCAGCGCGTAAAGCTTCGGGATCCTTGACCGAAGTCAGCGAATTGCCGTTTGCCTGCACGTAGCGGTAAAAACACTCGTCCACGAGATGCACGCCGGAGCAGTTTTCAAGGTATCGCATTACAAAATCGGTGTCCTCCGTGATGCGGTACTCGGTATTGAGGCGAAGAGCTTTTTGCTCTATTATCGAGCGGCGGAACAGCTTGCCCCAGCCGGAAAGGAATATTGTCATCCATGGGAGGTCAAAGAGCTTTTTGCGTTCGCTCCCATAAAAAAGTCCTTCCGTGCCAAGCCTTATCTCAAAGTTCTTTTCGGCGGAGCCGGGGTATTCCGCTGCCGCGCCGCAGACGGCTACGTCCGCGCCGGAGGAACGGACTGCCTCAACGAGCGAGGCAAGCATCCCTTTTTCTATAAGATCGTCGCTGTCGACAAAGGTTACGTACTCGCCCCTTGCTCCCGCAAGACCCGCATTCCTTGCCGCGGCGGGACCTGCGTTCGTTTGCTTTATGAAGCGCACTCTTTCGTCCTGCGCGGCAAGCTCCCCGCACACCATCGCGGTGCCGTCCTTTGAGCCGTCGTCGATTATGATAAGCTCGAGGTCTTCAAGGCTCTGCGAGAGCACGCTTTGCGCCGATGCAGCCAGCGTCCTCTCGGCGTTGTAGGCGGGCATTATAACCGATACGAGCGGAGAATTTCCATCGGTTTGGTATTCTTTTTTAGCCTTCTCCCCCGTCACAGCCGCCAATACGCATAACCCGCAGCCTCAAACTCGGCGCGGTCCAATACTGCTTTGAGGTCCATCAGCACACGCGGATGCCCCGAGCTCTCACGGTAGAGCCCCGCAATATCCTCCTGCGTCAGGCGCTTGTATTGCTCATGCGCGACGGCAATTATCACCGCGTCGGCGTCCTTTATGCTGTCGAACGAGGTCAGCTCTATGCCATAGTGCTTTTTGACCTCTTCCCCGTCCGCCTCAGCGTCGGCGATCATGGGCGTAATGCCGTACTCGCCAAGCTCCTTTACTATATCAATGACCTTTGTGTTGCGGGTGTCGGGACAGTTCTCCTTAAAGGTAAATCCCAAAATTGCCACCCTTGCGCCCTTGACGGGCAAATCCGCTTTTATTAGCTGCTTTACCGCGCACTCGGCAACGTATCTGCCCATATCGTCGTTTATCATGCGCCCCGCAAGTATTATCCTGCTGTGATAGCCCATCTGCTCCGCACGATAGGTGAGGTAGTAGGGATCGACGCCTATACAGTGCCCGCCGACGAGACCGGGGCGGAAATTAAGGAAATTCCATTTTGTGCCGGCGGCGCGCAGCACCGACTCGGTATCTATGCCCATGCGATTGAAGATTATAGAGAGCTCGTTCATAAAGGCGATGTTGATATCCCTCTGGCTGTTCTCTATAACCTTTGCAGCCTCGGCGACCTTTATCGACTGCGCCCTGTGGACGCCTGCCTCGACGACGAGCTCATACACCTTGGCAACTTGGTCGAGCGTCTCCTCGTCCATGCCGGAAACTATCTTTACAATGTTTTCAAGCCTGTGCTTTTTATCGCCGGGATTGATCCTCTCGGGACTGTAACCCACCTTGAAATCGACGCCGCATTTTAAGCCGGACTCCGCCTCCAATATGGGTACGCAGACCTCCTCGGTCACACCCGGGTACACCGTGCTCTCGTAGACCACGATGCTGCCGGGCATGAGGTTTTTGCCTACCGACCTGCTCGCGCCCTCGACAGGCGTAAGATCGGGCGTGTTGTCGGCGTTGACGGGAGTCGGCACGGCAACGATATGAAAGCGTGCGTTTTTAAGCTGCGCGGGATCGCTCGTAAACTCGACCGATGCGGACGCAATCGCCTCGTCGCCGACCTCCTTGGTGGGATCGACTCCGCTCTTATAAAGCGCGATCTTTTCGGCATTGAAATCAAAGCCTATGACCCTTACCTTTTTAGCAAAGGCGACGGCTATCGGCATGCCTACATAGCCGAGCCCCGTGAGTGAAAGCGCCGTTTTGCCGGCAAGCAGGTCCTCGTAAATGCTCATAACAACTCCTCTATCAAATCAGTATAGGTCCTTATGACCGTTTCCCTGTCGAAATTCTTTTCAACGAATTCGCGTGCGAAAGCGCCCATCTCGGCGCGTCTTTCATTGGGCAAAGCGGCAAACCGCTTAACCGCAAGATACAGCGCTTCGGCGTCGCCGGCGGCGAAGCCAAAACCGGACTTGCCCTCCGCAAAGGTCTCGCGGCAGCCGGGGATATCGGAGGCGATAACCGGTCTTGCCGTCGCAGCCGCCTCTAAAAGCACGTTGCTCATGCCCTCGTGGTGGGAAGGATTGACGACCGCGTGACATTCTGCGATATAGGGCTTGACGCTGCGTTTTTCACCCACCCAGTCAATAACGCCCTCGCGGGTGAGTTTTGAAAGCTTTGCCTCGTATTCCGCCTCGTCGCATCCGCCGACGAGAGTAAAGCTTATATTCTCCCCCTCGTTTTTGAGCCTCTGCGCGGCAGCAAGCAGCTCGTCAACGCCCTTTGCCCTCATCATGCGCCCGATGAACAGCAGCCTTACGCCGTGAGCATCCTCCGGGTAAGGCTCTGCGGTATGCTCTTTCAGGTCAACGCCGGAGCCGCAGAGCAGCACCTGCCGCCCTATCTTCATATTGCTGTTGAAGAAATCGCGGTTCGCCTCATTCTGAAAGCAGACGCAGTGCGCTCCGCGAAGCGCAGGACGGTACATTGCCATTAGCAGCTTTTGCATCAAGCCGCCGTTTTCCACAGCGGTGCCGAGGCCTGTGATGTTTGCTATCCTCGGACGCCGATACAGCCTTGCGGCTATACCGCCGTAGATATTGGGCTTGACGGTATAGGTAAGCACGGCGAGCGGACGGTACTGCTTCATCAGCCTCATGTACGCCCGAAGCAGCTTTAAATCGCGCAGCGGATTAGTGCCGCGCCGCTCCATAGGGGTGTTTATAAGCTCTGCCCCGAGCGCCCTGATATCCTGAGCAAAGTCCCCCTCCGGACAGGATATCACCACCCTGTATCTGCCGACAAGCCTCTCCAAAAGACCGCGGCGGAACTTATAAAGACCCCCGTCGTTGTTGCAAAGTATGAGTACGACGGGGCTGCCGTCGTGCCTTGCTTTCACTTCGCCTGCGCCGCGCTCCTTCACTCGCCGTTCCCCCTGAATTCCTCCATCGTGGCGGCGGAGCCGGAATTGATGCCCTCGCGCTTGATGACCTTAATTATTGTCATGAAGAAGATCTTAACGTCAAGAGCAAATGAGATATGCTCGGCATACCAGACGTCCAGCTCAAACTTATCATGCCACGAAACAAGATTGCGCCCGTTCACCTGCGCCCAGCCGGTCATGCCCGGGCGGACGAGGTGGCGCATGTGCTGCCTTTCGTTGTAGAGCGGCAGATACTTGACGAGCAGCGGGCGCGGACCCACGAGCGAGATATCGCCTTTTAATATGTTCCAAAGCTCGGGCAGCTCGTCGAGCGAGCTCGCTCTTAAAAATCTGCCGAATTTCGTCAGCCGCTCTGCGTCGGGCAAAAGCTCGCCGTTTTCATCCCGCTCGTTCGTCATGGAGCGGAATTTATACATAAAGAAGCTCTTTTCGTTGAGCCCGGGACGCTCCTGTTCAAAGAGCACGGGACTGCCGTGCTTTATCCTGACAAGAAGCGCAACTATGAGCATCAGCGGCGACAGCACGATAAGCGCTGCGCCGGAAATGACTATATCAAACGCCCTCTTTACGAACCTTTCGTAAAAGCCCGGCCTGCGTGTCTGCATTGAACGACCCTCTCAGAACCGCCTGCGGGAACCTGCGTTCCTAAACGGAACCGCTTCCCATATCAGGACTTTGAATACACCGCGAAAACAGTCTGCCCCTCTTCCCTTTTGCGGTATTCCACCGGCACGCCGTATGCCAGCATACCGTCGGGAACATCCTTATTGACAGCGGTGTTCATGCCGATTATTGTGTCGCTGCCGATTTTAACGCCCTGCTTTACCGCCGAGCACATGCCGACAAAGGTGCGCTCCCCGACCGAAACGTTGCCCGCAAGCTGACAGCCGCTTGCTATGACGCAACTCTCGCCTATGATGTTGTTGTGACCTATTGAAGAACAGGGGTTGACGAGAGTATTGGGACCGACCGCTGCATTGCAGGAGATGAAAACATATTGGCATATAATGGCTCCTTCAACACGGGAGCCGTTGGGTATCGTGACGCCGGGATGTATGAGGGTCGCCGCAGCATAGCCTGCGCCCGTTACCTTTTTGTACAGCGCATGGCGTATATCGGGCTCACCCACGCCGATCGCGAAAAAGAGCTCGCCTGCGGGAAACGCCTCCATAGCCTCGGCGCAGGTCATGACCCTTGCGCCGGTCTCCTCATCGAGATTTGCCGAGGCGTTATCGTCGACGAACAATATCTCGTCAAAGCGGCTGCCGGCTTCGTTTATGCGGTACGCGAGCTCGTAAATCTCATGCCCGAGACCGCCCTTTCCGTAGATAGCAAGTACCATTACCCTCCCCCTGACGAAGCTTTTATTTCAGCGCCTCATTGAGCAGACGGCAGACCTCCTTCTGCTGCTCGGGCGTCAAGGCGTCGCCGCTCGGCAGGCAGATACCGCCTGCAAACAGCTTAGCGCAGGTGTATGCGTTGATATCGCCGTCGGGACCCTTTTCATTGCCAAGCTCGGAAAATGCCGGCGCATCGCGGAAGACGGGCTGCATGTGCAGCGGCTTCCAAGCGGGGCGGGTCTCTATATCGTGCTCGTTCATAAAGGAGACAACGTGCTCGACGAGGCTTATATCCGCTCCCTCTATCGAGGCGACAGTCAGCCAGTGGTTAGGCTTTGCGCCGAAAGCATCTCGCTTGACGCGGTATCTTGTGCCCGACAGCAGCTCTATATAGCGCTCGTAAATGCTGCGTCGCAGCGCGAGCTTTTTGTCGAGTATCTCGAGCTGACCCCTGCCAATGCCGGCGTCGATATTGGACATGCGGTAGTTGTAGCCGTAATCGGTGTGCTCGTAATGGAGGGACTTATCACGCGCCTGTGTTGCCCAGAAGAGCATCTTTTCCCTTGCCGCCTTATCCTCGGTCAGCAGCATGCCGCCGCCGGAGGTGGTGATTATCTTGTTGCCGTTGAAGGAGAGTATGTTGATAACGCCGAATGTGCCGCAGGGCTTGTCGTACCCGCAATCGCCTGCCTGTCCGCAGGGCTCGGGCTGCCCGCAGGGACGCATATGATGCTCGGCGCCAAGCGCCTCGGCGGCGTCCTCGACGACCGGCACGCCATACTCGGCGCATATCGGCAGCAGCGCGGAATAATCCGCCGGATGCCCGAAAAGGTCTACTATTATGACGGCCTTGGGCAGCTTGCCTATTGAGGCGCACCATGCGAGCGCCTTCCTAAGCGCCTTGGGCGACATATTCCATGAGTCCTCCTCGGAGTCGATAAACACCGGAGTTGCGCCCTGGTACATTATGGCGGTCATACTGCCGATGAACGTCATGGAGGAGCAGAGCACGTAATCGCCCCTTCCGACGCCGAGATACCTTAAAGCAAGGTGAATAGCGGCGGTGCCGGACGCGACAGCCAAAGCCTCGCCGCAGCCCATGCGCTGCTTCATGGCCTCCTCGAAACCATCTACGTTTGAACCGAGGGGTGCTATCCAATTCCGCTCGAAAGCCTCGTTTATGTATTTTTGCTCTGCGCCGCCCATGTACGGCGGAGAGAGATAAAGCCTTGCCATAATTAAACCGCTGCGCCCTTTCAGGCGATCTCCTTCTCGTCCTTATTTTTGTGGTTGAAGTTCGGCACGATCTCGCCAATGCACTCAACCACGCCGCTGCTGCCGAGCTCCGCAAGCCTTTGGAGCTCGTCCAGCTTCTCATTGAATTCCTCATCGTCGATCGGCTCGGGGTGCGCCTTGAAAATGCGCCCGTGCGCCGTTTTCTCCATGGCGTTGAGCTCGTCCGGCGTCAAAAGCTCCTCATACATCTTCTCCCCGGGACGCAGGCCCACTATCTCAATGGGCATGTCCACGTTGGGCTCATAGCCGTGGAACCTTATTACCTTCTCGGCAAGCTCATAGATCTTGACAGGCTGACCCATATCGAGCACGTATATAGCGCCCGTCTCCCCCAGCGCGCCCGCCTGCAAAACAAGCTGCGCCGCCTCGGGTATGGTCATAAAATACCTTGTGATATCCTTATCGGTGACGAGCACCGGACCGCCCTCTTTTATCTGCCTTTCAAACAGAGGTATAACGCTGCCGTGTGAGCCCAATACGTTGCCGAACCTGACCGTCATGCAGCGCATTATACTGCGTTTTGCGAACTGCTGAACCAGAAGCTCCGTGATGCGCTTTGTCGCGCCCATCACGTTGGTGGGGTTTACCGCCTTGTCGGTAGAGAGCTGAACGAAGCGCTTTACTCCGTGTGCCTCTGCCGAGCGAAGCACGTTCCTCGTTCCGAAGACGTTGTTCTTGACCGCCTCCGCAGGGCTCTCCTCCATCAAGGGCACGTGCTTATGAGCCGCAGTATGCAGTACTATATCGGGATGGAACTCATCCATTACAGCGTCGAGCCTTGCCTTATCGCGCACGGAGCCTATGCGGACTATCACGTTGATCCACGGATGGCGCCGTTTGAGCTCGCACAAAAGCTCGTAAGCATTGTTCTCGTAAATATCGAATATAATGAGCTTGGAGGGATAGAACATCGCCACCTGACGGCATATCTCGGAGCCTATGGAACCGCCGCCGCCTGTGACAAGCACCGTCTTGTGCTCCAAATACCCTTCTATACTGCGAACGTCGAGATCGACCTCGGGGCGGAAGAGTATATCGGTTATGTTCGTTTCCCTTATGTCGTTCATGGTGGGTATATCGTTGAGCTCCGAAAGGGGAGTTACGAGCCTCACGTGACACTTCGTATCGCGGCAGACGGTCACGAGCTCCGCCTTGCGCTGCGCCGATATGGAGGGAATGGCGATTATTATTTCCTCGATGCGCTTCTTCTGCACTATCGAGGGGATATCCTCCGAGGTACCCATGACCTTGACTCCGTCGATACGCATTCCTACCTTTGCGCGGTTGTCGTCGACAAAGGCAACGGCGTTGCACTCCTGCGCGGACTGTCCGCTCTTTATCTGTGAGAGCACGTATGCGCCGAAATAACCCGCTCCGACGATCAGCGTAGCCTTCTTGGAGCCGGTCGCCGTCTTTGTGCCAAAGTCCGATATCGCTTTACGGACTATGCGATAGCCGTATCTCGTTACGAACATAAGGGCGCAGAGCGACATCCCCGCAAGGAACAATCCGGGCTTGGCGGTATTTTGAAAGCCGACGCCCCGCATGACCCTGAACACCGAAGAATCGGGCTTTAAGGAAAGCGCCCACTCGGGCATCCAGTTGACTATGAGATTTACGAGCGTGCCGACGCCTATGCCGGCGATTATCATTATGCCCTCGCTCAGACCGCTGACCTGCCAAATGCTGCTGTAAAGGCGGAACAGAGCGAACACGAATATATATATGCCCGTGAATATGATCACCTGCGTCAGAGTGAAGTAATCGCGCATACCGGAGGCCCCGAGCGCACGGAAGGGGAAGGCGTAACCTCCCTCGATCGCAGAATGCAGGAACCACGTAGCGAAAGCATACGCCGCAAAGCAGCAGATCGTGTCCACCAAAATAAGCAGGACGACCCGCGATATACGCTCTATATTGGCGCTTTTAGCACTCATACAAATCCTCCCCGTGTCCCGGCAAGGAGCCAAGACCCAAGATATCCGAGTTTATAGATAACCAGTTTATTATATAACAATAAGGCGAGGATTGCAATATTGAATGTTGTACGTAAATATTGAATTTTGGAGCGCAAGAGATTGTATCCCTGCCTTTTCCAAAAACATTCGCGGCTGTTTCTTTGCCATAAGATGTTTACCCTCCGCTCTGCCGTCGGTAAGCACGAGGTCGGCTTTGAGTTTGCCGATGGTCCTTGGTCTCGTCGAAGGTCGTGAAATCGGCGTCAGTGCCGTGGTAAACGACCTTCGGCGTGCCGTCCTCATTGACGATTTTGCTCTTGCCGAACCAACGCTTGAACTGCCGAGATTCAAAAACGCTGTTAAGGCAGAGGGCGGTTGACAATCTGCGGGCGGGGGATATAATAGTGATAACGGTTAAAAATGTCTAACAATAACGATAGTGAGGGCTCAATATGGAGCAGTACAACGTAACGGGCATGAGCTGCGCGGCGTGTGCGGCGAGGGTCGAGAAGGCGGTAAACGCGGTTTCGGGCGTGACCGCCTGTTCGGTGAGCCTATTGACCAATTCGATGGGAGTCGAGGGAACCGCCTCCCCGGATGCGATAATCGCGGCGGTGAAGAAGGCGGGTTACGGCGCTTCAAAAAAGGGTGCGTCCGCATCCGCAGCCTCGGCTGACGAGGAGGCCTTGAAGGACCGCGAGACGCCTGTACTGCTGAGGCGGCTCATCGCCTCCGTAATACTGCTGCTGCCTCTCATGTATTTTTCGATGGGGCACATGATGTGGGGCTGGCCTCTCCCCTCCTTTTTCAACGACAATCACGTTGCCATGGGGCTCGTGCAGATGCTCCTCGCTGCGGTGATAATGCTTATAAACGCAAGGTTTTTTAAAAGCGGCTTCAAAGCGCTTTGGCACCGCGCGCCCAATATGGACACGCTCGTTGCCCTTGGCAGCGGAGTATCGTTTTTGTGGAGCGTAGGCGTGCTCTTTGCCATGACGCGAGCCACTGTTGACGGCGACTCGGAAGCCGTAATGAAGTACATGATGAGCTTCTATTTCGAGTCGGCGGCGATGATACTTACTTTAATCACCGTGGGCAAGCTGCTCGAAGCAAGGTCGAAGGGCAAGACGACAGACGCATTAAAGGGGCTGATGAAGCTTGCGCCGAAGACCGCGGTGCTGCTTGTT
>CALEPU010000221.1 GCA_937913075.1 uncultured Clostridia bacterium | reverse complement strand
ATTTTTATTCCCTATTAAAAAAGACCTAAAAACATTTTCTGATATTTTATTAATCGGATATTTTATTATATCAGTTTTTCATTCCTTTTTAATGGCTTTCTAAGCTCAAACTCGAGCCAGTCAACATCCTTACGATAGCCTGCAGCTTCGAGCAGTTGAGGATAGTACGGATAGTTATATTGCTCCTCAAAGGTCGAAATCTCCTCAAAGCCGTCGATCAAAAGCCCCTCGCGATCAAGATCACTGAAGCCGAGAGGACCGCATATCTCGGTCATTCCTCTTTCATATCCCCACTGCTCGACAGCGGAGAAAAGAGCCGCAGCGACCTTAGTATCCTCGATACAGTCGAAGCGTGTAAACTGAATTTGAGTACAGGCGTGCTTTAGGTTGTGCTGAAATTGGATGATGCCCTGTATCCTGCCGACAACCCGGTCGCCCTTTTTTGCCAAGTAAAAAACCGAGGCGGCGTTTTCGTTATTCCCTCTGCTGAATAACAGCTTCATCTCTTCGCTGTACAGCGGAGGAACGAAGTAGGGACAGCCTTTGTATAAGCGAAGCGGAAAATCCACAAAAGCCTTTTTGTCTATTGCGGTTTTGACTTCCCTAATGACGACGTAACTCTCTGCGTTTGATGCTTCGTTCATTGTTCAGCCCCCTTATAGCCGTCAAACGCTGTTTTGTGATTTGCCATATTCAACAGCATTTTGGTTACGCTTACGATCGTCTTTTCCGTGGCGTTTCCGTGCGCCTTGATAATCGGCTTACGGGTGCCGAGAACGATAGCGCCGCCGAGAGAAGAGATATCATAGGCTGACGCAAGATGTTTGCAAAGCTTCTTTATTTCCGCATTGCCGGATTTTTGAGCATACTCCGAAATGTCTTTGATGATACGTCGGGCAGTGCCTTCCGTGACCTTGAGCACCTGATTACCGGCAAAGCCGTCGCATACCAGCACGTCGCACACACCTGACAGGGCGTTGCTTCCCTCTATGTTTCCGATGAAGTACAGCTCGTTGTCTGCCCTAAGAAGCGCATGAGTCTCCTTGACAAGACGGTTGCCCTTTGCAGGCTCAGCTCCGTTAGACAGTAAACCGATCCTTGACTGTCCTATCCCGTACATCTGTCTCATGAGATCATTGCCGAGGTGCGCGAAATGCACGAGCATAG
>CALEPU010000220.1 GCA_937913075.1 uncultured Clostridia bacterium | reverse complement strand
GTCAGGCTCCGGGCGTTGGTTCGCTCCATCACCGTGACCCGCTCATCCGTCCGCAGGCTCCAGGCCAGCTGGCCGTAGCCCACGTCGATGGCATAGACTTTTTTCGCTCCCTGCTGAAGCAGGCAATCCGTAAATCCGCCGGTGGAAGCGCCGCAATCCAGGCAGATCTTCCCTTCGGGAGAAATGCCAAAGGCGTTCAGGGCCTTTTCCAGCTTGAGTCCGCCGGTATGACTAATTTCATGATGCAGATGAAGCCCGATTGCTTTGAGGATATCATAGCGGGCATTGCACTTTTCCGCCCGGGTCCCATGGAGCAGATACCGCGCTATCTTGCCGGCAAGCAGGACGCTTCAAGCGTAGTCTATGAGGACGAAAAGCTCCGCCATATACTCGATACTACCTACGGCTGTATGGTGTATCAGGAGCAGGTCATGCAGATAGTGCGCGATCTTGCGGGCTATTCCTACGGCAGGAGCGATCTTATCCGCCGCGCCATGAGCAAAAAGAAGCATGACGTGATGGAAAAGGAACGAGTCAACTTCATCGAGGGCATAGTCGAGGAGGACGGGACCGTTTCCGTTCCCGGCGCAGTGCGCAACGGAGTACCGAGAGAGGTCGCAAACAGGATATTCGACGAGATGATGGACTTCGCCTCATATGCTTTCAACAAGGCGCACGCGGCGTGTTACGCGGTAGTGGCTTATCGCACCGCGTATCTCAAATACTATTATCCCGTTGAGATGATGACTGCGCTGATAAACAGCTATATCGGCTCCTCGGAAAAGATCGCCGACTACATCTATTACTGCCGCAAGTGCGGTTTTACCATACTGCCGCCCGATATCAATCGCTCTGAGCCGAGATTTACAGTTGAGAACGGCGCGATAAGGTTCGGGCTTGCCGCGA
Organism: uncultured Clostridia bacterium; assembly: GCA_937913075.1. Classification (GTDB taxonomy): domain Bacteria; phylum Bacillota; class Clostridia; order Christensenellales; family CAG-138; genus UBA3857. The sequence continues at coordinate 1,281 of CALEPU010000220.1, read as the reverse complement.
TAAGGAATGTGGGCGAGGACGCCATGAGGGAAATTCTCGCTGAACGAAAGGCAAACGGCGATTTTAAGGATATCGGCGACTTTTTGATGAGGGCGCCCAACGTCAACAAGCGTATGGCAGAGGGGCTTATCAAAGCGGGCTGCTTTGCCGGAACCGGCGCAACAAGGCTGTGGCTTATCGAGCATTATGAGCAGGAGATGAACGCCGCCGCCGCCGAACGCAAGCGCAGGGAGTCGGGGCAGCTCTCACTGTTTGAAATGCTCGCAGAGGATGAGCCCTATCGCAGCACGGTACCCGAGCATCATAACGAGTATCCCGTGGACGAGCTTTTGTCGATGGAGAAGGAGAGCCTTGGCATCTACATAAGCGGGCATCCTCTTATGGAATATGAGGCGGAGCTCAGGCTTATAGGCGTTACCGCAAAGGAGCTTTCCGAGCAGGACGGTCACGGCAAATACCGCGACAACGACAGGGTAACACTGGCAGGTCTGCTGGAAAACGTTCGCACTCGTCCTACCAAATCCAATAACGGTCTTATGTGCTACGGCGTGGTGGAGGATATGACAGGTCAGATAGAGTTTGCCGCTTTTCCGACCGTGTACTCCAAATCGACCTCGCTTTTTAACGGAACGGCGCCGGTTAGAGTGACGGGCAGGCTGTCAATGCGTGAGGATAAGGCGAACACCATCATGATAGACGAGATCACTCCGCTTGAAAAGGTGGAGCGTTATCGCCTTTACCTTCGCTTCAACGATCAAAACCGCGATAAGCGTCAGCATGCCGTCAACGTGCTGAGGCGTTATCCGGGAGAGCATGAGGTAGTATTCTACGACACCGCAGACGGCAAACAGCAGCTTGCTCCGAGGGAGCTCTGCGTAAGCGGAGCCGCGGCATTGACAGAGGTGCTCGGCAACCTGCTTGGCGAGCAGAACGTTAAGCTTGTAAAACAAAAATGATATTCCGCGCGGGCTAAACGGCTTGACTTTTCGTGAGCCTTGCCAAAACCGCGTATTTACCGCATTAAGGAGGGAAATTTTACTATGAAGAGGATAGGCGTATTGACGAGCGGCGGGGATACCCCGGGCATGAACTGCGCGATCCGCGCTGTCTATAAGACGGGCGTTGCAATGGGTTTGCAGGTGATGGGCGTATACCACGGCTACAAGGGGCTTATCGAGGGCAAGGTCGATTACCTTACCCATGAGGACGTTGAAAACAAGATGCACAAGGGCGGCATCCTCGTCAACACAGCCCGCAAGGAAGTCATCGACGAAGCCGGCC
>CALEPU010000219.1 GCA_937913075.1 uncultured Clostridia bacterium | reverse complement strand
AGACCATGGAACGGGATGGCATCAAAATGCGCGTATTCGGGGATGTGACCGGCCTGCCGCTACAGCTGCAGAATCTGGTGGCGAAGACCAACGAGATCTCCACGCACTACAGCGGCTTTCAGGCCAACATCTGTCTGAACTACGGCGGACGCGACGAGATAGTGCGGGCGGCTAAGAAATTTAACGCAGAGGCGCAAAGTCGCAGAGAGCGCGGAGAGTCGGATGAGGATGTCTTCTCAGCTTGCCTCGACACCGCCGGGATTCCCGATCCCGATTTGATAATCCGCACCTCGGGAGAATTGAGGCTTTCCAACTTTCTGCTTTGGCAGGCGGCGTATGCGGAGTTTGTGTTTACAGACGTGCTCTGGCCGGAGTTTACGCCCGCAGTTTTCGCCGATTGCATCAAGACTTATTTGGGGCGCACGCGCCGATTTGGAAAGGTTGTTGAAAGTATATGAGTGAACTCGGAGTTCGTGTTATAGTTGCGATAGGGCTTTTGGGCATCTTGGCTCTCATGCTCATATTCGGAGGATGGGTACAGGTGGCTGTGTTCACCTTTGCCGCCGTCGTAGGCGTTTATGAGATGAGCCGTATGTTCTCCAAAAAGGGTATCAAGCTTTTTGCAGCTTCATTGTACGCAGTAGGCGCGATGCAGCTTGCGATCCTCATAATAGAGCCGGCGGCAAAATATCTGCCCATACTGTATGTTTGCGCCTTCCTCGCGATAATGACTGAAAGAATAGTTAACCCCAAGCGCACGACGGAAGATCTTATTGCAACGCTGTTCACGCTCGTTTATCCGCTTATGCTTTTGATGTGCTTCGGGCTTATAGGCTACGGCAGGATGGACAATTCAAGGGTCGCACTGATGATGGTATTTGCCGGTCCGAGCATGGCAGACAACAATGCTTATCTGTTCGGGCGAAAATTCGGCAAGCACAAGCTCTGTCCCGCGATCAGCCCCAATAAAACTGTGGAGGGTTATATCGCCGGTCTTGTCGGCGGTCCGACCGGCGGTCTTATAGTCTGGCTCGTGCAGGGCTGGCTTTTCGGCACCAATGTGCATTGGGCTTGGCTTTTAGGTCTCGGGCTTGTCGGCGCTGTCGTCGGTCAGTTTGGCGATCTGTTTGCCTCCACCTTCAAAAGATGGAGCGGCGTCAAGGATTTCGGCACCATATTCCCGGGACACGGCGGCGTTATGGACAGGCTTGACAGCGCGATGGTTTTCGTGCCGATAGTCGCCGTCTGCTTCAACTACTTTATCAAGTGACCGCCGTTCTAATTTCTGCAAATGAGGGCATTATGAAGAATATTGCCGTATTCGGATCGACCGGATCCATTGGAGTGCAAACCCTTTCCGTATGCTCCTCTCATGAGGAGCTGTTTCACGTTGCGGCGCTTATCTTCGGCAGTAATATCGAGGCGGGCCTTTGCCAGATCGACTTATATCATCCCGAATTCGTCGGAGTCTTTGACGAGAACGCGGCAAAAGAGCTGCACGTTCTGCGTCCCAATATCAACATCGTTTCCGGCGATGCCGTATGGGATATTGCGGGATATGACAGCATAGATATCGTAGTCAACGGCGTAATCGGCTTCAGCGGTACATTCCCGCTGATAAAGGCACTCGAAGCAGGCAAGGCGGTCGCTCTTGCAAACAAGGAAAGCGTAGTCTGCGCGGGCTCTCTTGTGCGTGCTGCGCAAGCAAAGGGAAACGGTGTGATACTGCCCGTTGACAGCGAGCAAAGCGCTGTCTTCCAGTGCTTAGCGGCAGGTCGGCGGAGCGATGTTTCCTCACTCATACTCACTGCCTCCGGCGGCGCCTTCCGCGGTTACGATCGTCAGCGGTTGGCTCATGTTACACCAGAGATGGCAATGAAGCATCCAACTTGGTCGATGGGCAAAAAAATAACCGTCGACTCTGCTACACTGTTCAATAAGGGGCTTGAGGTTATGGAGGCGGCGTTCCTTTTCGATATGTCCGTTGATGACATCAGGGTATTGATACATCCGCAGTCGATAGTCCATTCCATGGTGGAATACGCTGACGGCTCCGTGATAGCGCAGATGAGCGTGCCTGATATGCGGCTTGCAATTCAGTACGCTATGACCTATCCCGTGAGAGTGGATTGTCCGGCAGCAAGGCTCGATTTGGCTTCTTGTGCCGGTCTGACCTTTGAGGAGCCCGACCGCGAGCTTTTTCCCGCTATCGGGCTTGCATACCGCGCAGTGCGCACAGGCGGCGCTTTGCCGGTAGCATACAATTCCGCAAACGAGGTCGCTGTCCGGCGATTTATCGATGGCGAGCTCGGCTTCCTTGATATAGCCGACTGTGTAGCCTACGTTATGGACAATATTCCTCAGGGAGATATACCCGATATGAAGACCCTGTTGGAGCTCGACGGCGAAGCGAGGCGACTTGCCGCCCTGTTCAAGGCAGATAATTGACAGTGATAAAGACAGTTCCTGCGCATAAATGCGCGAAGAAGGAGGCTTGATTTGAGCAGTGTACTTTATGTGCTTATCGCAATACTCGTGCTTGCGATAATGATATTTATTCACGAATTGGGACATTACACCGCAGGCAGGCTGCTTGGGTTTAAAATACTGGATTTTTCCATCGGCTTCGGTCCCGCAATATTCAAATTTAATAAGAATGACATCACCTATGCTCTGCGCGCAGTCCCCCTTGGCGGAGCCTGTCGGTTTTACGGCGAGGACGACGAGCCGATGGACGCAGTCGCCTTCAATTCGCAAAACGTATGGAAGCGAATAATTGTCGTATTCGCCGGACCTCTTATGAACATGATCTTCGCATATGTACTCGCGGTCATCATGATGACCTCCTTCGGCTACGATAAACTTGCCGCCTACGACAACGGCAACATCGCCGTGACCATCACCGATTTTTCGCAGATGAACGGTCCAGCAAAGCTCGGCGGAGTAAAAAAGGGCGATATGATACTCGCCGTCGACGGCGTTGACATTACCCAAGGAGAGGACGAATTCAGCGCAAGGTGTGACCTTTGCTCGGAACTTATTTCCGGCGCCTCTGCCGACGGAGTTACCTTGACCGTCCTTCGCGGCAGCAAGGTTCTCGATCTTACGCTTTCCGATATTTACAATGCCGATGAGGGCAGAAATATTATAGGCGTATATATGGGCGCATCGGCTGTGCCTTACTCCTTTGGCGAGGCGCTTGGCAAAAGCTTTGCTTTTCTCGGTAATATCGTCAGCACCACCTTCAAGGCGATCGGCGGATGGTTTACGGACGGCATCAAGCAGGGCGAAGTATCCGGCGTGGTCGGCACTGTTGCGATAACCGCGCAGATGGCTTCCTACGGGTTTGAAAACCTGCTGCTCGTGACTATACTCATTTCGCTCAGCCTCGGCATATTCAACCTGCTTCCCATACCCGCGTTAGACGGCGGCAGGCTCGTGTTTATGCTGATCGAGCTTATTTTCGGAAAGCCTGTGCCGCGCAATATAGAGGCAACCGTGCATCTTGTAGGTATGTTCCTTCTGTTCGGGCTGATGGCGCTCGTCACGGTGTTTGACGTGCTCGGTCTCTTCAACGGCACTTTACTGCTTCACTGAAAACGGAGTATTCGTATGGATAAAGAGGTTTTGCGTTTCGATATCGGCGGCACGGCAATAGGCGGGGGCAGCCCTGTTACAATTCAGTCGATGACCAACACCGACACAAGGAACGCCGAGGCGACGACAGCTCAGATACTCGCTCTTGAAGAAGCGGGCTGTGAGATAGTTCGCTTTTCCGTCTATGACGAGGATTGCGCAAAAGCCATACCGTACATTAAAGCGCATACTCATATACCCCTCGTGGCTGATATTCATTTCGATCACAGGCTTGCTATCTCCGCGATTGAAAACGGCATCGACAAGGTTCGCATCAACCCCGGAAACTTCGGCTCGGAAGCAAAGGTGCGCGAACTCGTTGCCGCTGCAAAGACGGCGGATATACCCATCCGCATTGGCGTTAACGGAGGCTCGCTCGAAAAGGAGATATTGCATAAATACGGCATAACTCCCGAGGGAATGGTAGAGAGCGCTCTTTCGCACGCCGCTATACTTGAGCGCTGCGGCTTTGAAAAGATAGTGCTCTCATTAAAGGCCTCCACTGTATCGACTACGGTCAAGGCATATCGTCTCGCAAGAACAAGAACATGCTATCCACTGCATCTTGGCGTTACGGAAGCGGGCATGGGAGAGGACGCTGTGGTAAAATCCGCAATAGGCATTGGTTCATTACTGCTGGACGGCATAGGCGATACGATACGGGTATCGCTTACCGGCGATCCGGTTAAAGAGGTCTATGCCGCTAAGCAAATTCTTAAATCAACAGGTCTGAGGCATGACGGGGTGGAGATAGTGAGCTGTCCAACCTGCGGCAGGACGAGAGTCGATCTCGAAAGCATCGTCTCTCACGTCAAGTCCTCTCTTGTTAAATCAAGTACTCCCCTTCGCATAGCAGTTATGGGCTGTGCCGTCAACGGTCCCGGAGAGGCGAGGGAGGCCGATATCGGCATCGCCTTCGGTTTGAAAAACGCCGTAGTATTTAAAAAGGGCGAGCTTCGGTACAGCGGGCTTTTGCCCGAGGTCGTCGATAAATTCATTTCAGACGTCAACAACTTGCTTTCCGAATAAACCTTAATGTTTGGAGCCTTCAAATGAGCAACGAAGATTATATAGATCTCGGTTCAAGCCTGCACGAATCCGGCGCTTTTGCCGTGTCATACGTGGGGCATGATCGCGCCGCCGACTCATATCGTGTTGATATCGAGGCTTTTCGCTTGCTCTTCCCGCGAGAGTCGGAGGCTGTCAAAAGACTTATCTGCCGCGAGCTCAACAGCTCCAGGGTCGACATAAAGATCACATATACATTTGGCGAACAGGGTCAGGCTCCCGCTAACGTGACAGGCAATTTCGTCCTTGACCTATGGAAGCAGCTTGCACCGGAGATCGAACCTGTGCTTTCGCTTTGCAGGATAGAGCAAAATGAAGGCGGCTATAAGCTGCACTGTGCTCCCGGTTTTGCCGATATGATAACACGTCAATACGTTAACGAGCTGCGCAGCTATGCATCTCAAAACTACGATTGGCATTTTGCATTGGATATCGAACCCGACTGCGATCTCGCAGAGGGGAACGCAGGGCAACCTTCCAACTCACAGTTCGCCTCGTCATTGTATGCCTCTCAAATCGCATCGGCGACCGCCGCAGGCTCCGCAAACAGCAGCGCTGCCGATTTAAAGAACACTTCAGCAAGCGCCGCATCCGCAAACAACGTCTCAGGCAGGGGCGCCAAGCAGAAGAGCGCATCCGGTGAAGTTCCGAAATCCCGCAAGCAGAGCGAATACAGCGTATTGTTCGGCAAGGAGATATCCCGTCCTAATCTTGTTCGCATGTGCGATTTCAATGAGCAGACAGGCTCTGCAAGCGTACTCGGCAGTCTTTTGGATTTTGAGTCGCAGGAGACGAAGGATGGTGCAAGGTGCATTTTGAAGCTCAATGTTAGCGACAAGACAAATTCGCTCTCCGTAAAGCTCTTTCCCGAAGCAAAGGTCGCGCCGCGCCTTTTGGAAAGGCTTGCCGAGGCGCAGGCGAACGGCGATCTTTTATTGATAAGGGGCGTTTACAAATACGACTCCTTCGTGCGCGATCATGTTTTCTTCGCAAACGACATAAACAGCAAGCCCTGCGAAAAGCGCATGGATCTCGCGCCGGATGGCGAAAAGCGCGTAGAGCTGCATTTGCATACGCAGATGTCCGCAATGGATGGGCTCACTAAGGTTGCAGACGCCATTGCTACTGCAAAACGATGGGGTCATAAAGCTATTGCCATTACGGATCACGGCGTAGTCCACTCTCTGCCGTTTGCAATGAAGGCGGCGGTAAAGAATGATATCAAGGTCATATTCGGCTGCGAGGCATACCTTTTGGACGACTCGCGGCTTTACCCAATAGACGACGCCTATACCGCCGTCGCTCTTGCGTATTCCCGCAGCGGCAGCGAGGTTTTGCTGTACTCTGCCGCGGCTGTACGGTTTGATATGCACGGCAACAGGATTGCTGAGTTTCATACCTTCTCCAATCCCGGCACCGGGGCGCCAAGCAGGATGCGCGAGCAATACGGCTTTACCGACGGGGATGTCCTCAAAGCCCCTACCGACGTCGAGGCCGTCAAGGCGCTGATGGAGTTCATAGGCGACAGCACGCCCGTATTCTACAACGATACCGAGGCTAACGACCTTGGTGCGCTTGCGGGCGATATAATGCCTCTTGGCGACGAGTACGTTGATATCAGTCGGCTCGAGATGAACATGCATCTCGACATAAAGAATTACAGCATGGAAAGCGGCTGTGCTCCGATAACCGCAAAATACTCCGAGGCGCCCGTAATGGCTGCTGCCGACTCCGCCGATAACCTCTGCGAGCTTTGTGTCAGGCTCATCAAAGAGCTTACAGATCGCGGGCTTGACGAGATACCGCACTGTTATCGAAGCCGTGCCGATCTTACCAAGCTAACAAGGTATCATATCATTCTGCTCGCATCAACCCTGCCGGGGCTCAAAAACCTTTACAAGCTCATTTCATACTCGCATTTGCAGTATTTCTATCGGCGCCCTTGTATGCCGCGCAGTATGCTCTATCTCTTCCGCGAGGGGATTATCTTAGGCTCCGCCTGCGAGGCGGGCGAGCTTTTCCGCTCAATAACGCGCGGCAAACCAATAGAGGAGCAGCTTCGCATCGCTTCATGGTACGATTATCTTGAAATACAGCCTATCGCCAACAACGCCTTTATGATAAGAAACGGCAGTGCCGCCGATGAGGATGCGCTGCGTGATTTCAACAGGCAGGTGCTCGCCCTTGGCGACAGGCTCGGCAAGCCCGTAGTCGCTACCTGTGACGTGCATTTCCTCGACCCCGATGACGCCATATTCCGCAGTATACTTATGCACGCGCATGGCTTCTCCGATGCGGAACAGCCTGCACCGCTTTACTTCCGCACGACTGACGAGATGCTTGATGAGTTCAGCTATTTGGGCGAGGACAGGGCTTACGAGGTCGTTGTCACCAATCCGAACAGGATAGCCGATATGGTGCCGGAGCAGCTTCATCCCTTCCTCGATAAAGAGTTCACCTATTCGCCGGAGCTGCCCAACGCCAAGGAGGAGCTTCAAAGCAGGACCATGAACGAGGCGCACCGCAGGTACGGCGATCCTCTGCCCGAAATAGTACAAAAAAGGCTCGACAAGGAGCTTAATTCCATAGTCGGCAACGGGTACTCCTCGCTCTATATGGTTGCGCAGAAGCTCGTTGCTAAGTCACTGAGCGACGGCTATCTTGTCGGCTCACGAGGCTCCGTCGGCTCCTCCTTCGTTGCAACGATGCTCGGCATTACTGAGGTCAACTCTCTGCCGCCGCATTATCTTTGTCCTGAATGCAAATACAGCGAATTCGTTCTTGACTCCAAATCTCGCTGCGGTATAGACTTGCCCGATAAGCTCTGTCCGGTCTGCGGGGCAAAGCTAAAAAAAGAAGGTTACGATATCCCGTTCGAGGTCTTCCTCGGCTTTAAGGGCGACAAGACTCCCGATATTGACCTAAACTTCTCAGATTTGAATCAAGCCAGCGCCCATAATTACACTAAAGTATTATTTGGAGAAGACAATGTCTATAGAGCA
>CALEPU010000218.1 GCA_937913075.1 uncultured Clostridia bacterium | reverse complement strand
GAAAGCGAGCAGCAGAAGCGCCATTATATAAAGGTGCTTCAGGAGGAATTCCCTGCCGCCTATCGACTCCACCCAAGAGATTATCGCCTTGGGAACCGAGGTCGAAGCCGCCTCATACCCCTCCTCCGCATAGGGAAGAAGCACGTAGTCTATCGTGAAGCTCGTGATTATGGGAATTATATAAACAGTGACGACCGCAGCTATCATTGCGATACCGGCAAGCACGAAATACTTGCCCGTACCCCGCATCATGCGTCCGACCAGCTTTAAATCAAGATTCTGCTTTTCGGGCTTTGAGCCCTTGTTTTCCTTTAAATTCTCTTCCATTATCTTAAATCCTCGTTATATCTTCGGCAAAGATTGTCAAATCATGACAAAACAAAAAGCCGCAGGCATGCCTGCGGCTTGAAGCTTTGCGGACCTAAGCCTAATTCAAAGGCCGCGCAAGGTGAGCACAGGCATAGTTATGGTAAGCAACCGAACCTTTAAGCATATAGAACATTTGCGCGACCTCCTTTCTTAATATTTCGCTTAGAGTATAAAGCATCTGCCCGGATTTGGCAATAGAATTGTACAATATATTTTGCCGATCATCAGACGGCGATATGTCAAAGGAGCAGCCGACCTGACAGCGGGGGTTCGGAGCCGGCTTGTTTTCAAAAACCTGACAAAAGAACCGTCCCCTTGTCAGGTTGGAGGAGAAGTTGTAAAAGCTCGGCTTCGTTGGCAAGGCTCTCCTTCCTCCAATTTAGTCAAATTACGCTTCAGTTTGAAAATATATTCTGTACTTTTCGGGCTTTGGTGTTGACAGTACAGACCGTGCCGCATATAATATGATTTGTTAGCACTCAAAGGTGTTGAGTGCTAACAGGGCGCTCCCCTTCCCCGCTGTTGAAGGTCCGTTTCGGCTGCGGCGATGGGATCAAGCGCATCCGTGCAGTATTAATTATATTTACTTATAGGAGGTATTGTCTTATGAAGTTAAGACCGCTTGCAGACAGAGTCGTTATTAAGTCCCTCGAAGCCGAGGAGACTACCGCATCCGGCTTCATCCTTACCGGCAACGCCAAGGAAAAGCCCCAGATGGCAGAGGTCATCGCCGTCGGTCCCGGCGGTATAGTCGACGGCAAAGAGGTAACAATGAACGTCTCCGTGGGTGATAAGGTCATCACCTCGAAGTATGCCGGCACCGAGGTCAAGGTGGACGGCGTTGAGTACATGGTAGTCCGTCAGAGCGATATACTCGCTGTTGTGGAAGACTGATTTTAGGAGGGAATAATCATGGCAAAGCAGATAAAGTACGGCGAGGACGCAAGGCGTTCTCTCGAGGCGGGGCTCGATACCCTCGCCGATACCGTTAAAATCACTCTCGGGCCCAAGGGCAGGAACGTAGTGCTCGACAAGAAGTTCGGCGCACCGCTCATCACCAACGACGGCGTTACCATCGCCAAGGAGATCGAGCTCGAGGATCCTTTTGAGAACATGGGCGCTCAGCTTGTTAAGGAGGTCGCGACCAAGACCAACGACGTCGCGGGCGACGGTACCACCACAGCTACTCTTCTTGCGCAGGCGATAGTCCGCGAGGGCATGAAGAACGTCGCCGCAGGCGCAAACCCCATGGTTTTAAGACGCGGCATCGAGAAGGCGGTCGACGAGGCTGTCGAGGGCTTGAAGGAGCTCTCCAAGCCCGTTGAGGGCAAGGATGAGATAGCTCAGGTAGCATCCATTTCCGCTTCCGACGAGCGCATAGGCGCTCTCATCTCCGACGCTATGGATAAGGTCGGCAACGACGGCGTCATCACCGTTGAAGAGGGCAAGACCATGAAGACCGAGCTGCGCTTCACCGAGGGCATGCAGTTCGACCGCGGCTATGCCTCCGCATACATGGTGACCGATACCGATAAGATGGAAGCCGTGCTCGACGATCCTTACATCCTCATCACCGAGAAGAAGATCTCCAACATTCAGGAGATACTGCCCGTATTGGAGCAGATAGCCAAGCAGGGCCGCAAGCTCCTCATTATCGCCGAGGACGTTGAGGGCGACGCTTTGGCGACCCTCGTTGTAAACAAGCTGCGCGGCATATTCACCTGCGTTGCGGTCAAGGCTCCCGGCTTCGGCGACAGGCGCAAGGAAATGCTTAAAGATATCGCCACTCTTACCGGCGGCGAGGTCATCTCCGACGAGCTCGGTATGGAGCTCAAGGACGCCACCGTCGCTCAGCTCGGACGCGCAAGGCAGGTCAAGGTCGATAAGGAGAACACCACCATCGTCGAGGGCGCGGGCGACGCCGAGGCTATTGCGGCAAGGGTAAAGATGATAAAGACCCAGATCGCGGATACCAAGTCCGATTACGACCGTGAGAAGCTGCAGGAGCGCCTTGCCAAGCTCGCGGGCGGCGTTGCCGTTATCTCCGTCGGCGCTGCTACCGAGCCCGAGATGAAGGAGATCAAGCTCCGCATCGAGGACGCTTTGAACGCCACCAAGGCTGCCGTTGAGGAGGGCATAGTCCCCGGCGGCGGTATCGCTCTTATCAACGTCATCAACCGCGTAAAGGCGCTTGAAAAGCAGACTTCCGGCGATGAGAAGACCGGCGTACAGATAATCGTAAGAGCTTTGGAGGAGCCCCTCCGTCAGATCGCCGCGAACGCGGGTCTTGAGGGCAGCGTGATCGTTGCAAACGTCCGCGCCAACAGGAGGACCGGCTACGGCTACGACGCCGCAAAGGACGAGTACGGCAACATGATGGCAAAGGGCATAATCGACCCCACCAAGGTAACAAGGAGCGCTTTGCAGAACGCCGCATCCGTCGCCTCCATGGTGCTCACCACCGAGAGCCTCGTTTGCGATATCCCCAAGCCCGAGCCCGCAATGCCCGCCGGCGGAGCGGATATGGGAGGAATGTATTAAGGGCCTTGCCCTTTCGCGGAGACGGGTTGCCGTCTCCGCGATTTTTTCTGCCGTACATGCCGCCGAAAACGGTTTAAAATTATGAGTTCTCTTTCAATTCCCAATTCCGAATTAATAATTGCACATTACGCATTAATCACTCCCTCCTGACCTCCTCCCTGCATTCCCTGAACCTTCTTCGCAGTCTTGCCGACTGCACTGCAATGCGGGAGTTAACAAACAGCGGTGCGTTGTAAATGCAGGACTTGATGTAAGCCGTCCTGTTGTTGACGTCGTCGTCCTCCAATCTTTCCATTATCTCGTCCATGGCGTCGATATCGAGCTCATTGAGGCGGTTTCGCATACGGTATTTGTTGACCGTAATGCCGCCGACCTTCGTCTCATCCGCAAACCACATATCTGTTATCGCAAGCTCAATGGCCTTGCATGCGATCTTGTCTTCGTAATAGCGCGAAATGTCGAGCCTGTCAAGCAGCTCCCGAAGCCCGTTATCGTCTGCGTTCGGCAGCGCATTCGATGGCGCTGTGGGCCGAGGCTGCATCAAGGGCTTTGCAGCCCTTCGTCTCTCGGGCTTTGCTGTCGTCTCCGGCATAACGGGAGCCTCCGGCACATCGGGTATTTGAGGCTTAGAAGCCGCAATATCTGCCTCCGCCTTCTTAGTCTCATCCGGCTGCTGCGCTGCCTTCACCGGCAAGCGCAGCGCCAGCAGCCTATACAAATTCGTCAACTGCCGTCCGCCCTCCTCAGCCCTCATCATTCGGGGTGTGCTGCTTATAACGCCCTTTTCTTCAAGCTCCTTCAAGGCCCTTCGTATTGTCGAGCAGGAGGCTTTGCATTCGTATGCTATGCGCTTAACTGCGGGGAAGCATTCGCCGTTCTTGTCCGCGCAGTAGCTCAGGTAAGCATAGACAGCGATCGCCCTTGAAGAGAGACCTTTGTCAAACACGCTCGTTACTACGTAAAATTCTTTCCGTGTGCTCATAATGGTTCTTTCGCTTTTCCTTTCCGTCGGTCGTTTGGTGAGCCGAGCGAGGGACGAGCGAGAGCTCACCGTTTATATATTTATAGTTTATATTTCCCCTGTAAGCTTTGACACCCTCCCCCTGTCAAAACTTGCAGAGCGTTCCCTCAGCCTGTAATATAATCATAGCACATTTGTTCGCAGAAGTCAAGACGCGTAAGCCTTAAAGCAATATTGGGCAAGCTATGCGGTTGCGTATTTACGCTCAGCAGACAATGGAATTTTTAAGCGAAAATCTCCCAATAAGAGAATAAAATAAAAAATATTCTCCAAGCTGTTGACAGTTGCGAACAAACGTGCTATAATGAAAATGATGGAACAAGCGTTGACGATCCCGCGAAGGGCGGTTTGCCCGTAAAAAGCGGGAGCGCTTGTTTCGTTTTATTTTACAGCAAAGGAGAATTGCGATGAAGATGAAGAGCATCAAGGATCTTTTTGCAGAGCTTGACGAAAAGAGCGCGGGCGGGAAGGACGAGGGCACAGGGCCGAAGGCGACCGAGGAGGACGCCGAGGTCAAAACCGAGCCTTTGGGCGAGATGCGCGCGGACTCCGCCGCGGAGAGGGTCGGCAGGGCGCTGCTTGAAAGGCTCGGAGCCGACGGTATGGACGAGGATGAGCTCGCGGACGCGATAATAGCCGTCTGGGAGAACGAGGGCGCGGCGCCCCTTGTCTATGCCGAGCCCGATACCGAGCCGGAGGCTCCCGCAAAGCCGCCCCTTGTAGCGGAGCGCAGGCGTATGCCTCAGCCTATGCGCGCGGACGCCGCCGCTCCCGCTCCGTTGGACTATGACAGGCTCACCGCCGAGCAGTTCCGAAGGCTCAAAAAGCAGCTTCAAAAGGCCGCCGCCGACGGAAGAAAGGTCAGGCTCTGAGGAGAGGCAGGGCGGGGCGACGCAGCTAAATTCGCCGCAGGAGAATTCAATTTCGCTGTGAGGCGTGAGGCGAACAATTTCGCTGCCGCGTCAGCGGCAATTCAGCTAAAAAAGCAGGAGAGGAGGAAAAGCATGACAAGGGGACGGTTCTTTTGTCAGGAAAAAACTGACGTTCACTTAATGGGAAAAGCTGTCTGACAAGAATAACCGTCCCCGTTGTCATGCGCTGCCGCCTCTTCGCAGCTCGGCAGCGATATAGCGGCAGATCCGCTGCGATATATCCGCTTTGCGGATGCGATATATTTGCGGGGCAAATGCGATATATCGGGCTTTGCCCGATACCAGCTTGATGACAAAGCCCGTTTGCTGCCCTTCCCCTACAGAGGGGAAGGTGTCAACGAGCCTTTTAGGGCGAGTTGACGGATGAGGTGGTGGCTGGAGTTGTGTTCAAAAAACTTAGTAAAATCAAGAACTTCTACCACCTCTTCCACCGCTTCGCTGCGCTTGCGGTCCCCCTTCCCCTCGGTAGGGGAAGGTTGTATACTTGCGTGCAAAAAGGGTTTGTCAGCGGTCTGATATCGGGCTTTGCCCGATACGGTATATCTGCCTTGCGGCAGACGCCTATTGGGACGACAAAACACCAAAGGAGAAAACGAATGAACAGCTTTTTTACAAAACGCAGAAGGAAGCAGTCCGAAGCGGTCGAAAACCCAAAGCCGCCGCGCTACGGCGACAACGGGTATCCTATCGACGACATACCCTCGAACGAGCGTCCTCGTTATGAGAGCGACGACAGCGGACTGACGCTTGCTTCCTCCGGACAGAGACCTTCGGAGCAGAGCCGCGGCGGTTACGAAGTGCCGGGAAGACCCGCATCAAGAGGCGCTGCGCGGGCAAGGGCTCAAAATGCAAACGATGCGGACGAAGCCGATGCCGAGCCCGTGAGGAGCGCGTCCGGCGCTGCCGTCTATGAGAACGGCGGGCAGGGCAATGAGGCTTCCTCCTACGAATACGGGCAGAGCGGCGATCTTGCGGCTTACGACTTCGACGCGGGGCTCACCGATTACTACAACCGTCTTGCGGCGCGGCTGAAAGCCTACGGCGTGACGGACATACCCGGGATAGAACAGCTTTACGGGCTTTTCGAGAGCTTTCTTCGTCCCTCGGTAGAGGCGGCGATAAGGCAGCGCGAAAGGAGCGGGGCTTACAACATGGCGGAGCTCGACGCAGACGCCTATGCGAGGGGTATGGGCGGATCGAGCTATCTGTCCTCGATGAAGGCACGCGAGCAGGACGATATCAACGACGACATAATGGGTCTTGAAGCGAAGTACGGGGCGGCGATGGCCGAGTACCTTTACAAGGCGCTGACCACAATGCAGGAGCTTGAAGCGAGCCTTGCCAAGACCGCCATGCAGTACGGCACATACGGCGTGGCAAGCTCGCACTCCGGCGGGAGCGGCTCGCACTCCGGAGGCTCGTCATCGGGGTCGTCCTCCGGCAGCAGCGGCGGCTCGGGCGGCGTACCTTACGGGCATAACTCAAACGGAGCTTACTTTGACGGCGAATGGGTCGAGGGCGACTTCTCATATCTTTCCAATCCCGCCCTCTACAACGACTACGCCGGGTACATCTCCTCTCTTACGCCCGGCGAGGTTTATCTGCTCTTCACCAGCAGCAAGCGCGAGTGGCGCATGAAGCGCTGGCAGATGCAGTACAACCTCAACCAATACGACTACAACGAGCTTTACGCCACCTATTTTGCGGCTGTCGGCGGCGGCTCGGCGGCTCACGGAGCCGACAGGGGAGGCTTATCATGGCAGAACGTGCTTTATTAAAGGAATTCGAGGTTGCGATCGACCTTAAAAAGACCCTGCCGACGGAGCCCTTTGAGGTTGTCGAGGGCGACACCGGCAACAGGATAGTCGTGACGCTGACCGACGACGGCGCGGCAGTGCCGCTGGATGATATGCTTGTCACGGCAGTGTTTTCAAGCAGCCGCGGCGTCGCGGTGCAGGACAGCACCGACGGCAGCGTGACCTTATCGGGCAACACGGCGACGATAGCTCTCCGCCCCGGGGCTTTCGCGCCGAAAAGGGTGGACTGCGAGCTGCAGCTCTACTCGTCTGCAATGTCCGAGCCCTCCTCGCTTGCGGACTACGACGTGCTTGTAACGACCGCGAGGTTTACGTTCGACTGCCGCGAGGCGATGCTTGATGAGACGGCGATAGCGGCTTTGCCCGCAATGCCCGAGCTTTCGCAGCTTTTGAGCGACATAAGCGCCGCAGAGGAGCTGCGCTGTCAGGCCGAGAGCGCGAGGGAAGCTGCGTTTGCGGAGCTTGCGGCGGCGTTCCGCGGGTGTATCACCGGCGAGGGAGCGCCCTCCTCCGCGACGGAGGCGGCAGCGGGTCAGCTCTACCTCGATACCTCCGATGCAAGGGCTTACATCTGCACTTCGGCCTCGCCGAGGACATGGAAGGAGATAATGCTCCCCGGGGCAAACGCGAGCCTGCTCAAAGCGAGCGGCAGCGCGACTTACGCTTTTACCCATATACCCGCGGGGCAGATCACCTTGAGGGAGCTCATAAACACCCTCTCGGGCTGGTATTCGGAGATTGCCGGCAAGCAGGACGCGCTCACCTTCGACGCCGCGCCGGTATCGGGCAGCGTCAACCCCGTAACGGGCGGCGGGATATACGAGGCGCTGCACGAAAGCGATTGGAGGACTGTCGCCGATACGACGACGGACTCCGCCTCGGCTTCGGTGAGCTTTAATGCCTTCGGCACGGGATACGGCTCGGGCGGCTTCGCGTTTGACGAGCTGAGGCTGACGATCATAGGCGCCATGACGGGCGGCTCCGCCGTGAGGATAAAGCTCAACGGAAGCAGCGACAGCATCAGATTTACGAGCCTCACCCTGCGCGACGTGGACGAGCCGGATAAGGCGGTTGCCGTGGTGAAATTCGAAAAGCCGAGGAACGGCTTTGCCTTTGTCAAGCGAGCCTACTCGGGCGACGCGGACGGCGAGGGCTATGCTTCGAGCAATACCATGCACTTCGCCGCGCTTTATATGGAAGGGCTGACCGCATATACGGCGCTGCTTATCGCCTGCGAGGGCTCGGCTAAATTCGCCGCCGGTACGAGGTTCGTGCTCGAAGGAAGGAACCGCTGACAATGCGGGAGGGAGCTTGCGATATATCGGGCGGAGCCCGATCAGCTTGATGACAAAGCCCGTTTGCTGCCCTTCCCCTACAGAGGGGAAGGTG
>CALEPU010000217.1 GCA_937913075.1 uncultured Clostridia bacterium | reverse complement strand
CCATACCCTTCCGGGCTCCGGTCATAACTACTTCACCGAAGCGGCGAAGCGCATGCTCCGAGAGCGTTTGCTGTTCCTCGTCGGCGAACGGCAGAGACGATTATAAGCCTTCCGTATTTTGCGCCGGTGTAAAAGCTCGGCTCTCCTGCCGCGGCAGGAGGGAGCTTTTGCGTGCGGATGCTAAATTATTCATCGGTCGGGCTGTTATGGCGCCACATCGTTTATGCAGTCGGCGGCATTCTCTCCGGCAGAGGCGGCATTAGCGCTCTCCTGCTCCAAAAACTCCTTGTATTCCTCGGTAAAACGGGACTCGGGCGGGGTAATTCCGTCGACGTCCGGCTCAAGCTCCAAGGTCGGCTCCAACTGAACTCCGCGCTTTGCAGCGAGCCGCTGCTGCTTTGCAGCCGCGCGCTTCTTCTTTTTTGCCATTATCCAATCTGCTATCCTCATTGTACTTCCTCCTGTAAGTAGAAGATTAAATAGTGTTAAACGCTTTACGGTGATACCCTTTCCGCAATCTGCCGCTGCCGTCCGTTCCCCCCATAGTCTACCACATTTTTCACAGATGCACAATGATAAAACAACATTTTATACCAAAGACGGTTCGAGGACTGTACCTTTAAGGCTCGGAGCTTCCGATAGCCGAAGCCGAAAGCTGCGAGGAGCCGTTCCCTGCGTACCGTCCGCATCAAGCACCGAGCGACGGAACGACATTGTACCAAAATATACGGGCTGCCCGGCCTTGCTTTTTCTCGGGGGCTTAGTGCAACAGCTTCGTTTTTGGCTCGGCAAAAAGGCTTGTGATTTCGGTGTTTTTTTCGCTCACTCTACTGCCGGTTTACCCGAATTCTACCCGAGGGCTACAACTCTGCGGGTCAAATCTATGCGCCGTCTACAATGTCTACGGCGGCGCGGTTGACATTGTTAACCTCCAAGTGCTACAATCGCCCCCGAAAGGCTCCTCTGCGGAGCCGCATTTTATACTGACTTACATCTAAGCTGCGAGGGCGTCCTTTCTTCAACGGTTCAGACGTGCGTCAGTATTAATCTCAGAGGTTTTGCTATGAGCTTCACAATAGTTACCGATACTTCCGCCAATCTGCCAACTCCCCTGCTTAGGGAGCACGGAATTCCCGCGATACCCTTTACCTATCTTTATGATGATGAGGAGCATACCTGCGAGGATACAGAGGCGTTCGACGGTCACGCCTATTACGATATGATGAGAGAGGGCAAGAAGGTCAGCACCTCCCAGATAACGCCCTTCCGCTATGAGGAATGCTTCCGTCCCTTGCTTGAAAGCGGGCAGGACATACTCTTTGTCGGCATGAGCTCCGGCATCAGCGGCTCATATTCCATGGCGGAGGTCGCGGCGGAAAGTCTCAAAAACGAGTTCCCCGAGCGCAAGATAAGGCTCGTCGATACCCTCGGCGCTTCTCTCGGCGAGGGACTTATAGTTATGCGCGGCGCAGAGCTGCGCGAAAGCGGCGCCGATATCGACAAAACCGCCGACGAGCTGCTTGACCTGCGTCATCGCATGGCGCAGGTGTTCACCGTGGACGATCTTATGCACCTGAAAGGCACCGGCCGCCTTTTCAACGCCGCTGCCGTCGTCGGTACAGTATTGCAGTTGAAGCCCCTTTTGAAGGGCAACGAGGAGGGCAGGATAGTCGTCTGCGGAGTCGCACGCGGTTTCAAGAAGGCTGTTGCCGCAATGGCCAAAAAATACGACGAATTCGTTGAGGACGCAGGCAGTCAGGTCGTCGGCATCGCCCATGCCGATTGTCCCGAGGCTGTAAGTCAGCTTATTGGTCTGCTCAATCAAAAGAACCCTCCCAAGGAGATAATGACTGTCTGCTACGAGCCCGTTACCGGCTCGCACGTCGGTCCGGGCACGCTCGCACTGTTCTTTCTTTCCCGCGGGAACGTAAGGACGAAGCTGTGATAGTTTACGCGCGCTTGTGATTTTTCTCGCTCCGGAAGGCATATTTTATTTTCGCCATTGACAAAAGCCCGTGCCGACATTATAATTGCCTTGTATCGGCTATGATGGGGAGTATGGCTTGTACCTGCATCAAGAGAGGCGCGCCTTTGGCTGGGAGCGCGCCTGCGGGCAAGGCAGTAAATTCGCCCCGGAGCTCTGCGGGTGAAGGGCGTTCGCGCCTGCGTAGTCTGCGGCGGCCGCGCCCGTTACAGCGCTTATAAGGCAGGGGTATGCCCCCTGCGAACGTGGGTGGTACCACGGGCGTACATGCTCGTCCCATTTGGGGCGGCATGTTATTTTTTTGAATTTTATAGACGGAAGGAGAACATTGATGTTCGAAGAACTGCATGAGATACGCGAGGCGGCGCTGCGCGAATTGGAGGAGGTAGCATCCTCCGACGAGCTTGAAAAGCTCTCCGCCTCCGTGCTGGGCAGGGGCGGCAAGCTTACCGCCATTCTGCGCACTATGGGCAAGCTCTCCAACGAGGAAAGGGCGGCGCTGGGTCAAAAGGCCAACGCCGTAAAGCAGGAGCTTGCAAAGGTTTTTGAGGATCGCAAGGCTAAATTGCAGGAGCTTGCCGAGCAGATGAAGATCGAGCGCGAGGCGATCGACGTTACCCTGCCCGGGGAGCGCCGCGCAGTGCCCATGGGGGCGCTCAATCCGTTGACGCTCGTGTACCGCGAGATAAGGGACGCCCTCATAGGTCTCGGCTTTACCACCTTTGAGGGACCCGAGGTGGAGTATGACGAGTACAACTTCACCCTTTTGAACCTGCCTCCCAACCATCCGGCAAGGGATATGCAGGACACCTTCTACGTTAACGACAAGGTGCTGCTGCGCACACACACCTCCCCCTGCGAGGCAAGGGCTTTGAAGACCTTAAAGCCCCCGTTCCGCCTTGTTATCCCCGGTCGCTGCTTCCGCGTGGACGAGCCCGACGCCTCTCACAGCCCGGTATTCATGCAGATGGAGGGTCTGGTAGTCGATAAAAACGTTACTCTTGCGGATCTTAAAGGCACTATTGACTCCTTCGTCAAGGCGGTCTTCGGTGAAAACGCGGAGTCTCGACTGCGTCCGAGCTACTTCCCCTTCACGGAGCCCTCTGCCGAGGTCGATATCTCCTGTACCATTTGCGGCGGTAAGGGCTGCTCTTCCTGCAAGGGCACCGGCTGGATGGAGATAATGGGCTGCGGCGTTACCAACCCTCACGAGATAGAAAACTGCGGCTACGATCCCGACGAGTGGCGCGCCTTTGCATGGGGCGTAGGCGTCGACAGGGTGGCTTGCTTAAAGTACGGCATCAGCGATATCCGCCTCCTTTACGAGGGCGACGGACGCTTCCTCTCGCAGTTCAAATAATACGGCAAAGGAGAAGACAGTATGAAACTACCGCTTAAATGGCTTAAAGAATACGTTGACTTTGACGTTACGCCCGAGGTCTTTGCCGAGAGGATGCTGCTCCGCGGCTTTGAGGTCGCCGAGATCATCCCCGAGATGCCCGGCATAAAAAACGTCGTCGTCTGCGAGATAAAGAACATCGAGCCCCATCCCGACGCCGAAAGGCTGCGCGTCTGCACAGTCGACATAGGCGGCGAGGAGCTTATACCCATTGTCACCAACGCTCAGAACGTATCCGCAGGCGATCAGGTGCCCGTGGCGCTTGACGGCGCGACGCTTGCCGACGGCATGGAAATACACCCCACCAAGATGCGCGGGGTCAAGAGCCTCGGCATGTTCTGCGGCAACGAGGAGCTCGGCATTACCGACGTCGAGTACCCCGGCTGTGAGAACGGCGGCGTTATGATATTCCGTGAAAAGCATGAGAACGGCGAGCGCATACAAAAGGCGCTCGATCTTGACGACTGCATTTTCGATATAGAGCTGACGCCAAACCGTCCCGACTGTGTAAGCATAATAGGCATTTGCCGCGAGGCTGCCGCCGCGCTCGGCAAAAAATTCGTTGAGCCCGAGCCCAAGGCAGTCGAGGGCTATGGCGACTGCAATGAAGTCGCCAAGGTCACCGTGCTGAACCCCAACCTCTGCCCGCGCTACTGCGCGAGGGTCGTCACCGACCTCAACATTGAGCCCTCGCCGCTCTGGATGCAGAGGAAGCTCCGCTCCGTCGGTCTGCGCCCGATAAACAACATTGTCGATATCACCAATCTCGTGCTTGTCGAGTACGGGCATCCCATGCACGCCTTCGATCTTGCGTGCGTTGCCGACAGCCACATAGTAGTCCGCAACGCCGTTAAGGGCGAGACGGTCTGCACGCTCGACGGCAAGGAGCGCGTTATGGACGAGGATATGCTGCTTATAGCCGACCCTCAAAAGGGCGTTGGCGTCGCCGGCGTTATGGGCGGTCTCAACAGCGAGATAACCGAGAGCACTAAGGCTACCCTCTTCGAGAGCGCGGTGTTCCGTCCCGAGAACATAAGGTCGACCGCAAGGCGGCTGCACCACGTCACCGATTCCGCGGCAAGGTTTATAAAGGGCGTCGAGCCCGTAAACGCCGAGCTGTCGCTTGCCCGCGCGATAGAGCTCGTCGAGGAGCTTAACGCAGGAAAGGTTATGGGCGGCATGATAGACGTTTGCAGCGCAGACGTCAGCGTTAAAAAGGTCAAGGCCTCCGTAAGCCGCGTCAATTCCATACTCGATACTCACCTCGCCGCCGACAGGATGGTCGAGCTCCTCGGCTCAATAAATATAGAAGCCGAAGCCTGCGGCGATACTCTCGATATCACCGTGCCGCATTTCCGCACCGATATCGAAAACAGCATCGAGACCGATTGGGATATCGCCGAGGAGATCGGCCGCCTTTACGGTTACGACAATATCGCGCCCACGCTGATGCGCGGCGACACCTTCCGCGGCAGGCTCGGGGAGAGCTTCCGTGACGAGGATATAATAAAGGATACGTTAGCCGCGCTCGGCTGTTTGGAGCTTTACAACTACAATTTCATCTCTCCGAAAGAGCTTGAAATGCTCTTGTTGGAGGAGGGCGACGAAAGGCTTCATGCCGTCAAGCTTTTAAACCCCTTTGGCGAGGATCAGAGCCTTATGCGCACCGAGCTCGCGGGCGGGCTCATACGTGCGGCGGTTTTAAACTGCAACCGCAAGACGGGCTTCGGCAGGTTCTTCGAGCTGGGCAACGTGCATTTTGACAATGCCGATCTGCCCGAGGAGCGCCGCATGATAGGCATAATCCACACCGGCAGCGAGGAAAGCTTTTTTACCCTGAAGGGCACCGTTGAGGAGTTCCTTGAAAAGCTGAACGCAGAGGGCGTCCGCTTCGAGAAGGGCGGTTCACCGTATCTGCATCCCACGCAGAAGGCCGTTATCCTTTGCGAGGGCGAAAAGCTTGGCGAGATAGGCACGATACATCCCAAGGTAAGGAGAGCTTTCGATCTGACGACCGAGGGCTATATTGCCGAGCTTGATCTTGCCGCCGTCCGCCGCCATATCCGCCGCGCCAAAAAGTACCGTCCTCTGCCCAAGTATCCCGCCGTTCAGCGCGACCTCGCACTCGTCGTTGATGAGGATATCGAGGCGCAGCAGGTAATAGACGTTATTGCCTCGGCAAAGGCGCGCGTACTCATTGAAAACGTGCGCGTGTTTGACGTTTACCGTCCGAAGGTAGCCGGCGAAAAGGGCATCCCCGCCGGCAAAAAGAGCATGGCGTTTACATTCAGCCTGCGCTCCGACGAAAAGACCCTCACCGACGAGGAGATAACTCAGGCGATCAATACCATATTGAAGAGCCTCAAATTCCGTCTCGACGCCGAGCTGAGGAATTGAGCGTAACGAGCGCCGTTCCATGAGACACAAAAAGAGGCTGTTGCATTAATGCTCAAAAGCAACTTCCGAGCAACAGCCGTCCTCGAAC
>CALEPU010000216.1 GCA_937913075.1 uncultured Clostridia bacterium | reverse complement strand
GCTGTCTCCTCTCGGCAACGGCACGAGCCAGCCCGCGACGGAGCCGCTCGTTGCAGCGCTTGCCGGCACCGAGCGCGATACAGGGCTCGACCTCAGCAAGATGGCCGAGGCAGCCAAGCATTTCCGCAAGGTCGCCGCAAAATTAAAGGAGCAGGGCATACTGGATCCCAAGGTGCTCTCTGTCGATACCAATACCCTTATGTATCAGGTCCCCGGCGGTATGCTTTCAAACCTTATCTCACAGCTCAAACAGGCTAACGCAGAGGATAAGTATTATGACGTGCTGGCTGAAATTCCAAGAGTTCGCAAGGATTTCGGTTATCCGCCCCTCGTTACCCCCACGAGCCAGATAGTCGGCTCCCAGGCGGTGCTCAACGTTATTTCGGGCGAGCGCTATAAGATGTTTACCAAGGAGTCAAAGGGCCTCTTGGCAGGCGAGTACGGCAGGCTGCCCGGCGAGGTCAACGAGGAGGTCAGGCGCAAGGCCTTGGGTGAGGATGGCAAGGTCATAACCTGCCGTCCCGCCGATCTTTTGAAACCCGAGCTCGACAAGTATACGGAGGAGCTTAAGGGCGTCGCCGCCTGCGAGGAGGATGTTCTGAGTTACGCGCTCTTCCCTCAGGTCGCCGCCAAGTTCTTCGAGACCCGCGCCGCCGCAAAGACGGCGGAGGAACAGCCCAAGGAGGAGCCCAAGTCCGCTGCGCCCGCTGCAACTGCGGCGCCCATGTCCGCAACGGCGTCCGCTCCCGCCATACGCGAGGACGGAGTGCGTACCCTTTACGTTGAAGATCTTACCGAGAATTTATAAAAAACGCCTGATTTTAAGGCTCGGCAAAGTGGCTGCCGCATCTGCGATATTTCGCGTGCGGCGGCCCCTTTTTTATTTCAGCCCCCGATATGTATTCTATCTGCCGAATTATGGGAATAATATTTACTGCTGTTTCATCATCTGTTTCGGGAGGTTTTCAATGATCGACACAACAAACAGCATTTGCATAATAGGCAGTATCTCGGAGGAGCCCCACTACGATCATACGGTCTGCGGCGAGGCGTTTTATCATATCGAGGTCGCGGCAAGAAGGCTCAGCGGCGCGAAGGACGTTGTGCCCGCCACCGTTTCGGAGAGATTGATTGCAGGTTACCCTGACTCCTTCTGCAAAGAGGATACAAGGGTGCGGATAAAGGGACAGATACGCTCTTACAACCGCAGAAGCGAGGAGAGGAACCGTCTGCTGATAACGGTCTTTGC
This sequence comes from uncultured Clostridia bacterium, assembly GCA_937913075.1. Lineage (GTDB taxonomy): Bacteria > Bacillota > Clostridia > Christensenellales > CAG-138 > UBA3857. Next base: position 711 of record CALEPU010000216.1, on the reverse strand, counting down.
TCGGGAGCTGACGCTCATGCCCGCGGCAGAGGACGAGGAGGCAGGGGAGCTTGCCGAGCCGGATATTGCCGCAGACGGGGGAGAGCCCTATGCCGAGGCTGACTTTAACGAGGCCGGTCTTGTCGGCGCCGTCTGCAAGCCCGTAGTGTACCGCACAACGCCATTCTGCCGCGAGATAGCAGACGTGCTTATCGCCGTCAACCGCAGATATGGTAAGTCGGATTACCTGCCCTGCATAGCTTGGGGCAGGAACGCGCGCTTCGCCGAGGGGCTCTGCGTGGGCGAGCAGATCGCAGTGAGGGGCAGAATGCAATCGAGGCAGTATCAAAAAACGCTGCCCGACGGTACGACCGAGCAGCGCACAGCATATGAGATAAGCTGTTCTTCTATTGAAAGAAGAACGAATTAGAAGTCAGAACGGACTGTTTTGAAAGCATAAGTATCAAGCGTCCAGCTTGGCCTTTCCGGCAAAGCTGTCCTCCTTGTTGAAGTCCGCAAACTCGCTGATGTACTCCTTGCGCGGGGCGACCTTATCACCCATAAGCAGCGTCACGAGATGCTCTACGTTTGCAAGGTCCTCGATGTTTACTCTGACAAGAGTACGGTTGCGCGGGTCGAGCGTCGTTTCCCAAAGCTGCTCGGGGTTCATCTCACCGAGACCTTTGTAACGTTGCACGTCGTAGCCGCTCACGGTGCCGTTCTTGGTCAGCT
>CALEPU010000215.1 GCA_937913075.1 uncultured Clostridia bacterium | reverse complement strand
TCTCAGAGAGCCGGGTTTTTCTTATAAGGAGACTATAAAATCCGGCAGCATGGCCGCGGCGCACGGGGGATACACCGTTGTCTGCGCGATGCCTAACCTGAATCCAGTGCCGGACAGCGTCGGGCACCTTGAAGAGGAGCTCGGGATAACCCGCCGCGACGCCGTAATAGACGTTTTGCCCTACGGCGCGATAACCGTCGGAGAAAACGGCGAGGAGCTCGCGGATCTTGAGGGCATGGCGGATAAGGTGGTCGCCTTCTCCGATGACGGCAAGGGCGTGCAGTCCAAAGAAATGATGCGCGAAGCCATGAAGGAAGCGGTCAGGCTCGGCATGGTCATCGCCGCGCATTGCGAGGATGAGAGTCTTTTGCACGGCGGCTATATACACGCGGGCAGCTATGCCGCCTCCCACGGGCATCGCGGCATAGTAAGCGAAAGCGAGTGGCGCCCCATTGAGCGCGATTTGGAGCTCGCCGCCCAAACGGGCTGCAAATACCATGTCTGCCACATTTCCTGCCGCGAGAGCGTTGAATTGATACGTCAGGCAAAAAAGAGCGGCATAGACGTGACCTGCGAGACTGCGCCGCATTATCTGCTGCTTGACGAGAACGATCTTATAGAGGACGGCAGGTTTAAGATGAACCCTCCCCTGCGTTCCTCCGCCGACCGCGAGGCATTATCGGAGGGCGCGGCAGACGGCACTGTTGACATGATAGCCACCGATCACGCTCCTCACAGCGCAGATGAGAAATCCCGCGGGCTCGAAAAGAGCGCCTTCGGCATAGTTGGTTTGGAGACGGCATTCCCCCTGCTTTATACGGGACTCGTCCGCAGCGGCGCAATTACCCTGGAACGGCTTATGGAGCTGATGGTTTTTGCCCCTCGCCGCAGGTTTGGCCTGCCGGCGCCGGATATCGAAAAGGATTTCACCGTCTGGTCGCTCGGCACGGAGTACGAAATAAATCCCGACGAATTTTTATCAAAGGGCAGGGCCACCCCGTTTGCGGGCAGGAAGGTCTTGGGAAGGTGCATCGCCACCTATCGCGGCGGATACGCGGTCTACACCTTGTGACGGAGTTTATAATGAGGAACGAGCTTTTTACCGTAACAGAAAACGAGCGCATCGCAAAGAGCGTTTACCGCATGAGGCTCGAGGGCGAAACTTGCGGTATTGCTCCCGGGCAGTTCGTAAACATAAAGCTCTCGGGACGTTTCCTGCGCCGTCCCATATCGGTTTGCGATATCGAGAACGGAGTGCTGACCTTGATCTATAAGGCAGTCGGCGGCGGCACGGTGGACATGAGCCTTCTCCCCAACGGGACAATACTTGACGTGTTGACGGGGCTTGGCAACGGCTATGACCTCGCTGCTTCGGGCGAGCGCCCCCTGCTTTTAGGCGGCGGCGTTGGCGTGCCGCCCTTGTATTTGCTTGCAAAAAGGCTTATTGAGCAAGGCGAAAAGCCCGTCGCGGTACTGGGTTTCAACACCGCGGAAGAGGCTTTTTATGCCGATGAGTTTTCAGGGCTGGGCTGCGAGGTCGCGATAGCAACGGTCGACGGAAGCCTTGGCGTACACGGCTTTGTGACCGACGCTGCCAAGGCTGTTTGCGGGGACTGCACCTATTATTATGCCTGCGGTCCCGAGCCGATGCTGCGCGCCGTTTACCATGCGCTCGATATAAACGGTGAGCTCAGCTTTGAACGCCGCATGGGCTGCGGCTTCGGCGCATGCATGGGCTGCACCTGCAGCACCATATCGGGAGCCAAGCGCATATGCCGCGAGGGTCCCGTGCTGAAAAAGGAGGAGATACTGTGGGAAGATTAAGAGTTTCGCTCTGCGGTTTGGAGCTTGATAATCCCGTAATACCCGCCTCCGGCACCTTCGGCTACGGGTATGAGTTTGCCGAGCTTTACGATATCAACATACTCGGAACTTTCAGCTTCAAGGGCACCACAAGGGAGGCGCGCTTCGGCAACCCCACCCCGCGCATTGCCGAGTGCAGCGGCGGCATGCTGAACTCCGTAGGTCTGCAAAATCCGGGCGTCGAGGCGGTCATAAGCGAAGAGCTGCCCCGCCTTGCCAAGTGTTTCTCAAAGCCCGTAATGGCAAACGTGAGCGGCTTTTCCGTCGAGGAATACCGAGACGTGTGCGCTCTGCTTTCCGCGTGTCCGCAGGTGGGCTGGCTCGAGGTCAATATCTCCTGTCCCAACGTGCACGGCGGCGGCATGAGCTTCGGCACCGATCCCAATTCCGCGGCGCAGGTAATAAGCGCCGTGAGGCAGGTCACGAAAAAGCCCGTTATCGCAAAGCTTTCGCCCAACGTAACGAGCATTGCGGAAATGGCAAGGGCATGCGTTGACGCCGGCGCGGACGCGATAAGCCTCATAAACACTCTAATGGGAATGAGAATAGATTTGAAGACCCGCCGTCCCATACTCAAAAACAACACCGGCGGGCTCTCGGGTCCGGCAGTTTTTCCCGTCGCCCTTCGCATGGTGCATGACGTCTATAAAGCCGTGAGCGTTCCCGTCATCGGCATGGGCGGCGCGGCAAGCGCCGAGGATGTTTTGGAGATGATGCTTGCGGGCGCGACCTGCGTGGAAATAGGAGCCGCAAACCTTATAGACCCATACGCCTGCAAGCGCATAATAGATGCGCTCCCCGAAGCTATGGACAGATACGGTATAAACGATATTAAAGATATAATAGGAGGCATGAAGGAATGGGTAAGGACGTGATAGTCGCCTGCGATTTTGCCGGCGCGGCAAGGACTTTTGATTTTCTCGACAGATTTACGGGCAGAAAGCCTTACGTTAAGATCGGCATGGAGCTTTACTACGCGGAGGGTCCCTCGATAGTGCGCGAGATAAAGCGCCGCGGACACCGTATATTTTTAGACCTGAAGCTCCACGATATCCCCAACACGGTCAAAAAGGCGATGGCTGTGCTCTCCGCTTTGGATGTTGACATAATAAACCTTCACGCCGCAGGCACGACCGCCATGATGGAGGCGGCGTTGGAGGGCGTGACGAGAGCCGACGGCACGAGGCCCAAGCTTATCGCCGTAACGCAGCTCACCTCCACCGATCAGGCGGCGATGGAGCGCGATCTTCTGATAGAAAAGCCCCTCGAAGAGGTGGTACTGCACTACGCGCTCACCGCAAAAAATGCCGGACTTGACGGCGTGGTGTGCTCGCCCTTGGAAGCGGGCAGGGTGCACGAGGTCTGCGGGGATCGATTCCTTACAGTGACTCCCGGCGTGCGCTTTTCAGACAGCGCGGTCGGCGATCAAAAGCGGGTCACGACTCCCGCAAGGGCAAAGGAGCTCGGTTCGGATTACATTGTTGTCGGCAGACCCATAACCGAAGCTGCCGATCCCGTGGCTGCTTATGAGCGCTGTTTGAGTGAATTTTTAGATTGAGGGGAGGTCTTAATAATATGTTGAGCGAGGTTATAGCAAAGGATCTTTTGAAAATTCGCGCGGTATTCTTTCGTCCGGACGAGCCCTTTACCTGGGCAAGCGGCATTAAGAGCCCCATCTACTGCGACAACCGTTTGACGCTTACCGCGCCCGAGGTGCGCAGCGACGTTGAGAACGGGCTTGCGGAATTGATAAGGCAGCACTATCCGGATGCTGAGGTGCTGATGGGCACCTCCACCGCGGGCATAGCGCACGCGGCGATAACGGGGCATATCATGGGGCTGCCCATGGGCTACGTAAGGAGCGGCGCAAAGGATCACGGCAGGCAGAGCCGGATAGAGGGCAGACTCGAAAAAGGTCAGAAGATCGTCGTCGTGGAGGACCTTATCTCCACCGGCGGCAGCGTTATCGAGGTCGTAAATGCCCTCAGAGACGCGGGCGCAGAGGTGCTGGGCATAGTCAGCATCTTCACCTACAACATGGCAAAATCCAAGGAACGGCTTGCAGAAGCTAACGTCAAAAACGTGTCTCTCACGGATTTTGACGCGATAGCCGCCGTCGCCGCCGAGGAGGGCTATATCGCAGAGAGCGATATCGAAAGGCTTATAGCCTTCCGCGACGACCCATCGGACGAGAGCTGGATAAACAAATAAAAGTTTTTTGCATAAAGGGAGGAATTACATGCGACACCTAATCGACATCAGAGAGCTTTCCGTGGAAGAGATAGACGAGCTTATCGCCACGGCGTGCGACATAATCGAAAACCCCGCAAGGTACAGTGAAAAATGCCGCGGCAAAAAGCTCGCGACGCTGTTCTTCGAGCCCTCGACGAGAACGAGGCTGAGCTTTGAGGCGGCAATGTACGAGCTCGGCGGCAACGTCATAGGCTTCTCCGAGGCGCAATCCTCATCGGCTGCCAAGGGCGAGAGCGTCGCCGATACCGCAAGGACCATAAGCTGCTATGCGGATATTATCGCCATGCGTCACCCCAAGGAGGGCGCGCCTTACGTTGCCTCGCTCGCATCGAGCATACCCGTGATAAACGCGGGCGACGGCGGGCATAACCACCCCACGCAGACCCTGACCGACCTATTGACCATTTACCGCGAGAAGGGGCACCTTAACGACCTTACCATAGGCTTCTGCGGCGATTTAAAATTCGGCAGGACGGTGCACTCCCTCATAAACGCCATGTCCCGTTACAGCGGCATAAAGATAGTGCTCATCTCGCCGGAAGAGCTGAAGCTGCCCAGCTACGTAAAGAAGGATGTGCTTGAAAAGTGCGGCATACCCTACGTCCAGACGACCGACCTCGAGGCTGCCATGCCGGACCTTGACATACTCTACATGACGAGGGTGCAGAGAGAGAGGTTCTTCAACGAGGAGGACTACCTGCGTTTGAAGGACAGCTACATTTTAGACCCGAAGAAGCTGACGAACGCGAAGCCCGACCTTCGCATAATGCACCCGCTGCCCCGTGTAAACGAGATCAGCACCGCTGTGGACAGCGACCCGCGCGCCTGCTATTTCCGTCAGGTATTGAACGGCAAGTACATAAGAATGGCGCTCATACTTAAACTCTTGGAGGAGGCTGCAAAATGAACATTGATTCCATCACCAACGGCATAGTAATCGACCATATCACCGCCGGCAGGGGCATGCGCCTCTACGAGCTCTTGAAGCTTGACGAGCTGGATTGCTCCGTCGCCATTATTAAGAACGCCGTCAGCGGAAAAAAGGGCCGCAAGGATATCATCAAGATAGACGCCGATATCGCCGTCGACCTTGACGTGATAGGCTATGTCGATCCCGGCGCAACGGTCAACTTTATCAAGGGCGGCAAGCTCGTTGAAAAGCGCACCATCGACATGCCCGAGCGTTTGACCAATGTTATCCGCTGCAAGAACCCCCGCTGCATAACGAGCGTGGAGCAGGAGCTCGACCATATCTTTACCCTTTCCGACAGGAATAAAAAGGTCTATCGCTGCATCTACTGCGAAACCAAAGCAAACTGATAATACCCCCTATCGCTCCGACGGCGCTGCCGTCGGAGCTTTTTATGTAACCGTTATGCACCGCATTTATTCCGTTGCGGCTTGACAAGGCGCGCAGCTCAATATATAATCCAATAGAGGATGGTGAATTCAATGCTTCTGTCCATGAACGAAATCAGCGAGAGGGTAGCGCCTGTCGCCCGCAAGTATGACCTGCGAGCCGTGTATTTGTTTGGCTCCTACGCGCGGAACGAGGCTACTGAGGACAGCGATATCGATTTGCTTGTTGACCGCACAAATTCTAAAATACACAGCCTTTTTGATATGGGCGGACTTTATGAAGATTTGCGTCTTTGCTTGCAAAAGCGCATCGACGTGGTCACTACGCATACCTTGGAGCAGCACAGCACGAGAGAACGCACACCTGATTTTATTGATAATCTCAATGCGGAAAGGGTCAAGATCTATGAGCAAAACTGATTTGCAGCGTGTATCGCACATACTGCGCTACTGCAATGACATCGAGGATTTTATCGCCCGATTTGGATGTGATTATTCCGTTTTTGTGAATGACAGGGCATATTTCAGCGCGGTTTCTATGTGCATACTCCAAATCGGTGAGCTTGCAAACGGACTCTCAGATGAATTCAGAGAGAGCACGAAGGAAGATATGCCTTGGGGCATGATACGCGGTATGCGGAATTGGCTCGCCCACTCCTATTCAAGTGCGGACGAAAGCATGATATGGGAAACAGCAACAAACGACATCCCCAAGCTCAAATCATTTTGCGAGCTGCATTTGCACAGCGCACAGTAGAATTTTCCAAAACGTTTTTATCACCGCTCCGACGGCGCTGCCGTCGGAGCTTTTTTAACGCAGCTTTATGCGCCGGCGGTCTGATGCTATTGCAATGCCCGTCAAAAAGGTATAGAATATATCCGAATAATTTGATCGGAGACTTTTATGCGAGGCGGCGACATCAACGAAACTTCACTTAACGACCAGTACCGCGTACCCAAGCCCAACAGCATAGGCGAGGTGCCAAAGTATCTTGTTAAGCTGGCGACCACCTTCTTTACGCGTTTGGGTTATATTTTCAAGCTCGTGTGGGAAGCAAAGCGCTCCATGCTCTTCCTCATGGTGTTCATGGCGATATTCAACGGCATAATGCCCGTCATCGGCTCCATGATCGGCGCGAGGATACTGAACACGCTTGCCAAGGTGCAGTCCGGAGCGGAGCTTGCGTTCAGCGCGATAACGCTGCTGCTCGTGCTTCAATTCGCTTACACCTTCTTTAACAGCGCGGTCAGCCGTATATACAGCATGATCACCTCCATAAGCGGCGAGCTGGTTTCCAACCACGTCAAGATGAAGATAATGGAGAAGGCGAAGGAGGTTGACATGGTCAGCTTCGATCAGCCCGATTTTTACGCCCGTATGGAAAACGCCAACCGCGAGGCAGGCATGCGCCCCTTGCAGATAATGAGCAGCACCTTCTCCGTATTGAGCACGCTGATAAGCATAGTGAGCTATATAGTGGTGCTCTTTGCCGTAAATAGCTGGGCGCCCTTCCTCATAATCCTCGTTGCAATACCCACGACGGTGGTCAACTTCGTTTTCAAGCGCAAGAACGTGAACTATATGTTCTTCCGCTCCAAAAATCGCCGCCAGATGGACTATTACGCAAGCACCGTGATAGACAAGGATCTTGTTAAGGAGATAAGGATGTTCGACCTTGCGGACACCTTTACCGGCAAGTACAAGCAGACCTTTGACGAGTATTACCGCGGTCTCAGGCGGCTGCGCGTGCAGGAGTGCCTTTACGGGCTCGCGGCTTCGGTTTTGACGAGCGCCGTATACTGCGGGCTTTACATACTGCTCGCGAGGGGCGTTTACGCGCATGAGTTTGAGGTGGGCGATTTCTCGCTCTACACCGGCGCGATCACCGCGATCGGCGCAGGCGTCACGGCGCTCATCACCAGCACCTCCACCATATACGAGGGCACTCTGTTCATTGAGAACCTGATGTCCTTCCTAAACGAAAAGCCCACGATAGTACCCTCTGTCGATCCGCCTCGCAGTCTGCCGAGGCACTGCGGACACACGATAGAGTTCCGCGACGTATCCTTCCGCTACGCGGGCGCTTCAAAGGATGCGCTGAGCCATATCAACGTCACGATAAAAGAGGGGCAGACGGTCGTTGTCGTCGGTTACAACGGCGCGGGCAAAACTACTCTCGTCAAGCTTTTGACGAGGCTTTACGACCCGACCTCGGGCGTTATACTGCTGGACGGACACGATATCAAGGAGTATGACGTTGCCGAGCTTTACGATATGTTCGGTATAATATTCCAGGACTTCGGCAAATACGCCGTCACCGCAGGCGAGAATATAGTGTTCGGCGACCTTGGGCGCGACGCGGGTGAAAACGAGATGCGCGAGGCGGCCGGGCAGAGCGGCGCAGACGTCTTTATTGAAAAGCTCGCCGACGGCTATGATACCCCGCTGATGCGCTATTTTGAGGCAAACGGCGCGGAGCTTTCCATAGGTCAATGGCAGAAGCTCTCGATCGCAAGAGCCTTCTATTCCGACTCGGACATTCTTATACTCGACGAGCCGACCGCATCCCTCGATCCTATGGCGGAGCAGGAGATATTCAATCAGTTCAACGAGCTGCGGCATGACAAGACGAGCATCTTCATATCCCACCGTCTGTCCTCCGCAACCATAGCAGACAACATACTCGTTATGGAAAACGGACAGGTAGTCGAGCAGGGCACCCACTCCGAGCTGATGGCGAAGAAGGGGCTCTATCATACCCTCTTCACAACTCAGGCGGCAAGATACGTTGAGGAGCAGTAATTTTAAAGGGGCTGTTGCATTAATGAGCAAAAGCAGCTTCCGTGCAGCAGTTGGAACGCAAGTAATTTCGGCAGACGATTGGCGAGCTTGCTCGCCGCGACCAACGGG
>CALEPU010000214.1 GCA_937913075.1 uncultured Clostridia bacterium | reverse complement strand
CATGCTTGTTTCTGTGAGCTTTGTCTCAAATAAATGCTTAATGCAACAGCCCCTTGATACAGCGTTTGTTATATCTGTTTTACGCTTGCGCAGGCGCGTGTATCGGCGCTGTGAGCAATGCCGTATCGGCAGACTTCGGCAGAGAGCAGAGCGCGTTTCGCAAAACCTCGTCAGCAGTCTTGGCGTAGATGATATTGAGCTTGCCTACGATATCCGCAGGCACTTCCTCTATATCCTTACGGTTGCGCTCGGGAAGAATAACCGTGGTAATTCCTGCGCGCACTGCGGCAAGCAGCTTTTCACGCAGACCGCCTATCGGCAGCACGCGCCCACGAAGTGTGATCTCGCCGGTCATCGCAAGCGAAGCTTTGACCGGAATGTGGGTGAGCGCGCTTGCAACGGCGGTCATTATCGCAATACCCGCAGAGGGACCGTCCTTGGGAACGGCTCCCTCCGGCACGTGGATGTGCAGATCGGACTTCTGCAAAAAGTCCGACGGCAGTTGAAGCTGTGCGGAGTTTGCCCTTACGCAGGTAATAGCAGCCTTTGCACTCTCCTGCATGACCTCTCCGAGCTTGCCCGTAAGCTGGAGCTGACCGGTGCCGCGGAGAGCAGCGACCTCTATTTCCATGGTCTCGCCGCCGACTGAGGTCCAAGCGAGTCCGTTGACCATACCGATCTCCGGCTGTTTATCCGCCTGCTCGTGGGTGTATTTAGGGGCGCCGAGGTATTCCGAAAGCTTTGCCCTGGTGAGCCTCACGCGTTTCTTTCCGTTTGCAATATCGCAGGCTGCCTTACGGCAGATAGCGGCGATGCACCTTTCGAGCGAACGCACGCCGGCCTCGCTTGTGTATTCGTCGATGATCCTCTCAACAAGCTCGTCGGGTATCGTCAGCATTGACTTTGTGAGCCCGTGCTTTTCGAGCTGTTTCGGGATAAGGTGACGAACGGCGATCTGCGCCTTTTCGTTGGCAAGGTAGCTCGGCACCTCGATTATCTCCATCCTGTCAAGCAGAGGGCGGGGGATAGAGTGCAGAGTGTTTGCAGTCGTGATGAACATGACCTTAGAGAGGTCGTAAGGCATCTCGAGGAAATGATCGCGGAAGGCAAAGTTCTGAGCACTGTCAAGCACCTCGAGCATAGCCGCCGAGGGATCGCCCTGATAATCGCTCGAAAGCTTGTCTATCTCGTCAAACAAAAGCACGGGGTTGACGGTGCCTGCCTGACGCATTGCGGCGATTATCCTGCCCGGCATTGCGCCGATATAGGTGCGCCTGTGACCGCGTATCTCCGCCTCATCCTTTATTCCGCCGAGGCTCATTCTAACGAATTTGCGCCCCAAAGCTGCCGCGATGGATGAGGAGATGCTCGTTTTGCCTACGCCCGGAGGACCTACAAAGCAGATTATCTGCCCGTTAACCTTACCGGTTAGCTTTGCCACCGCAAGGTGCTCCAAAATGCGATCCTTGACCTTTTCGAGCCCGTAGTGATCGCGGTCGAGAACGGTCCTTGCGTTTTCAATGTCGAGGTTATCCTCGCTCGTCTCTGTGAAGGGCAGATCGAGCATGCACTCGATATAAGTGCGCATCGAGGGCATCTCATGCGAGCCTGCGGGCAGCGTAGCAAACCTGTCGATCTCCTTTGATATTCGCTCCCTAATATCATCGGGGAGCTGTTTTTTATTGAGCTTTTCGCGGAATTCATCCGCCTCGGTCTGCTCGTTTTCGCCAAGCTCCTTCCTGATGGCGCGTATCTGCTCGCGCAAAAAATACTCGCGCTGGTTCTTTTCTATCTGGCGATGAACGTCAGCCTCGATTTTGCGTGAGAGCTTCGCAAACTCGCCCTCACGAGCCATAACCGTTAAAAGATTAAGGCATCTTGCGGAGTGATCCTCCTGCTCCAAAAAGGTCTGCCTGTCTTCAAAATGCTGCAATACGATGTTCGCGACGCTGTAAGCGTATTTCATGTCGTCGACTATGTTTTCGACAGCGGCGACTATCTCGCGGGCGGGCTGCTTGCCGTTGCCGAAGGAGAACTCGCGAAATCTTCTCGACAGCATCTGGCGCAGAGTTACGCCCTCGTTGAATGCGCAGGGCACGTCTTCAAGCTCAACGACGGTCGCAACAAGATGCTCGCCGTTCTCGGCATACTCGTTGACGTGAGCTCTTGCAAGCCCTTCCACAAAGATGCGGGTGGTGTCGCCCGGCAGCTTGACCACTTTTGTAACGCGGCAAACACAGCCGTACTCAAACAAGTCGTCCTTGGTGATGTTCACCTGTTTCGGGTCGCGCTGGGCAACGATAAGCAATCTGCCGTCGGAGCCGGTAGCAGCTTCAACAGCGCTGATGCTGGCGGCTCTGCCAACGTCAAAGCTCAATATCGTATACGGCAGCGCGACAATGCCGCGCAGCGGAACTACGGGCAAGGTATATATCGGGTTCAATAACAAAGCACATGGCTCCTTTCTTCTGTCTTTTAAGCGGATTATACATTAATCCGAAATAATAAGCAACATTTTTGTCGAGTGGGTATTTGGAAGAGCAGACGATATTAAACAGAAACAGACTAAACCCGAATTTATATATTTTATTAAGGCGCAAAATGTGTTATAATAATTTGGTTTATTATGAGAGCGCGTTCATTCGATCTCGCGTTCCGACGTGATTTTAAGCGGGGTGTTATTATGGCGATTAGAAAGATATATACCG
>CALEPU010000213.1 GCA_937913075.1 uncultured Clostridia bacterium | reverse complement strand
GGGACGAGCGAGAGCTCACCGTTTATATATTTATAGTTTATATTTCCCCTGTAAGTTTTGACACCCTCCCCCTGTCAAAAGCAACAGTGCGTCACCTCAGCCCGTATTTATATTATAGCACATTTGTTCGCAGAAGTCAAGACCCGTAAGCCTTAAAGCAATATAGGATGAGCATTTGGGTATAATACTAACGCACATCTAAACTATTGATGGATCGGGAACGTATTTTTCGGCAGGGCGAAGACGTGCGAAATGAGGCGATGCCGGGGCGCATCGTTGAATGGAGCACGGCAATGCCATGGCGGAAAAGACGCCCCGAGACGGTAACAGTTTAGGTGTAAGTTAGTATAAGTATGCCCTCATATATCAATAAAAAAGCCGGAATTTTATGGAATCAGTGTTATTTTTTATCCCGCGCCTGCCTTATCGCTTCGGCGAGCTCCTGTGCCGCGCCCTCCTTATCGGGGTTTAAAACGATATCGGCGGCTGAAATGTATTTCGGTCGTCTCTCATAATAGAGCCTTGTGATATTGGCGTCGGGGTCGCCTCCGGCGCTGAGCAAGGGGCGGTTTGTGAGGTTTTGCCCGAGCAGGTTAGGAAGAGCCCTGTCGAGGAAGACGGTCAATCCGCTGAAACGCATCCTTGCCGCGTTATCGCCCCAAAGCGGCAGCCCGCCGCCCGTGGCGACTATATGCCCGCCGACCCTTATGACCTCGGCAAGCGCCATGGCTTCGAGCCTGCGAAAGCCCTCCTCGCCTATTACGGCGAAGAGCTCGTCTATGCTCTTGCCCGTTCGCTGCATTATAAACTTATCGGTATCGAGCAGCGGCATCGAAAGCGCTTCTTTCAGCTTTTTTCCCATGCGGGTCTTGCCGCAGTCGGGCATGCCTATAAGGTAGATATTGAGCCCCGCGCGCTGCACGCGCTTCGACTCCTCTATCATGAGCTCCATGAGCCTTTCGGCAGCAGGCGCAAGCTCCTCGCCCGCAAAAGAAAGCCTTTTCGCCATCATGCTCTTTTCGCGCTCGGCGTCCGTCACGGGCAGCCCCTGCCCGCGCTTATAGGCTCCGATGCGCTTTGCGATATCGAGCCTTTTTTTATATAGCTCCAAGAGCTTTTCATCAACCGTGTCAAGCTCCCCGCGCAGCGCTTCAAGCTCGCTTTTTATGGTCTCATCGCTCATCATTGCACCTCAAAAGATCGTAAATGCCGATGCTCGCCGCAGCTTCGACCGCCGCACAGCCGCGCGGCAGTATGCAGGTATCATGCCTGCCGGAAATCGAAAGCGGCGCCGGCGCTTCGGCTTTCAGGTCGTACCCCTGCTGGGGCAGCGATATTGACGGCACGGGTCTGAACCATGCCCTGAACACGAGCGGCATACCGTTGGAGATGCCGCCGTTCACTCCGCCGGATCTGTTGGTCATTGTTGCGCCGTGAAAGCCGAACCCGTCGTTCATCTCACTGCCGTAAACATGCTCTCTCTCGCCGAACTCCAACCCGCGAAGCCCCGGAATCGAGAAGAGCAGCCGCGAAAGCTCGCTCTCCAACCCGTTGAAGAACGGCTCGCCTATCCCTGCGGGAAGCCCCAAGGCTGCGCACTCACACTCGCAGGACAGGGTATCGCCGCGCTGCTTTGCCTCCTTTATCTCCGCCTCCATTCGGGCTTTTACGGCTGTGTTGACGAGCGGGAAAAACAAGTCCGCCCCCTCGCCGAGCTCCGGCGCCATGGGATCGAAACGGTCGTCCCAAACGGAGCCTATGCGGAGCACGTGCGAAAACACGCTTATTCCCCTCTCGCGCAAAAGCTCCGCGCAGACCGCGCCCGCAAACACAAGGGGCAGAGTCATCCTGCCCGAGGACTGTCCTCCGCCGGAAAGCTCGTATCCTTCGCCGTATTTTTTAAACGCCGCGAAATCGGCATGGGAGGGACGGGCGATCCTGCCGTAGTCCTCCCGCCTTACGTTTTTGTTGCGGAAGGTCGCCTTCATGGGAGCGCCGTCGGTAACCATAACGCTCTCCCCCGCTCCTTTAAAAAAGCCGCCCGTTATCTCGGGCTCGTCCGGCTCGCGGCGGGCGGTCGCGCCTGCGCCTCCCATTGCCGCGCTCCTTCTTGCAAGCGCTTTTCTTAAAAGAGCCATGTCGATGCGCTTGCCCTCGGGCAGACCGCTGATGATGCAGCCGAGCTCCTCGGAATGCGAGGAGCCGAACACCTCGATTTTTATTCTATTGCCCAACGAATTCATATTCACCGCCAAGGCTTTTATAGTCGTTCCAGAAATCCTGCGCGCTCTTGCCCACGCACTCCGCGCCTTCCAATTCGACGGGGCTTTCGCATATACCCGCAAGCACCGCCGCCGCCATTGCTATCCTGTGGTCGCCCGCTGCGGAGCACTCTCCGCCTTTTAGGCTCCCGCTGCCGTAAACTTGAAGCTCGTCGCCCTTTACCTCGGCCTCTCCGCCTAAGGAATTGATAAGCTCCGCCAAAGAATGCGCCCGCGAGCTCTCCTTGAAAGCCAGGCGCGAAACGCCCGTGAAAACCGTCTCCCGCTTTTGGGCGCAGGCGACGGCGGCAAGCGGCGGCAGAAGATCGGGCATGCCCGAAATATCGATCCTGCCGTACCCGGCAACCGCGGGAAAGACGATATCGGGCTGTAAGGTGCGCGGGCTTATGCCGCAGACCTTGACTCTGCCGCCCATATGATTTGCCGCGCCGAAAAGGGCGGCATAAGAGCAGTCGCCCGAGACGAAGGTTCTCCCGCCCTCGCTCTTATACGGCGGCGGCGGTACGGAATACTTTGAGGGGTAGACGGCAATATCCTCCCCCTCGCAGACGAGACAAGCGCTGTATCTCGCGCCGAATATGCTGCCGTAGGCTATCGTCATATCGGCGTAGCCCTTTGATACCGGCACGCCCTTGATTTCTATACTGCTCTCGCCTTCAAGCAGCGGCAGAGCCAATAAAAGCCCCGAGAGAAACTGCGAAGACCTTGTGCAGTCGATGCGGTACTTGCCGGGCAAAAGCCTTTTCTTAACGCGCAGGAGCCCGCATTCGGGCACGAGAGGCAGATCCAGACACTCTTCAAGCTCATGAAGCCCCCGCTGCTCGAGCCGTTCGTCCATAGCTATTTCCGCCTCGCCGAAGAGCGCGAGGCAAACGGGCAGCGCCATTCGCAAAAGCGCGGCGGAAGCGCCGACGTTAAGCCTCCCGCCCGTTTTCAACGACCGGCAGACGGAGAGCGCAGCCTTGATATCGTCGCAGACCGGTCTGCCCTCAAAGCCCTTCAAAGCCTCGGAAGGGTCGCCTCCGCTCAAAAATATCAGCAGCGCGGCTCTTATCGCCTCGCTCTTTGACGGCGGCGCCTGAATTGTGCCCGCAAGCCTTATGCCGTTTTCGATAACTGCCCTCATGCTTATATTATACCATATTTCGAGCGCCGATACAAACCGTGCGGCGCTGTTGCCGATGGACGGAGATCGGAGGAATGCGAAGTGCGGAATTAAAACGAGTCGATGACAAGCAGACGATATGACTTGGGGTTCGGAGCCGGTTGCCGAACCGAGTTGGTCGCAAGCAGCCGACCTGACTTGGGGGTTCGGAGCCGGTTGCCGAAGGCAATTTCGACCATCCGGTGAATGGTCGAAAAGGCGGAGAACGGGCGGCTAATTGAGCGAAGCTCAATAAGTCCGCCCCGGGGCGAGGTTACTGTTGTCAGCAACGAAAGTATGATAAGGCAGCGAACAATGTATCTGACAACGGAACCGTCCCCTTGTCATGTCGGCGTGGAAAGGGAAATTAGCTTGATTTCGTTGACAAGGTGACGGTTCCTCTGTCAATTTAGAGTTGCATTCACCAAACTGTCTTCCCCGCTTGACAGAAGTAACCGTCCCCTTGTCAAGCCGAGTTGAGCGGATGCAAGTCCGATGCGATATATTTGCGGAGCAAATGCGATATATTTGCGGAGCAAATGCGATATAAGCTCCGTTGGAGCTTGCGATATATCCGCCTGATGCAGATATGAAAAACCTGACAAAAGAACCGTCCCCTTGTCAGGTTTGTTCCCGAAATGATATATTTGCGTCCAATGCACCCAAAATACCCAAAAACACGGAAAATATATTTGTAATTGCCCCCTTGAAGATTGTACAATAGATTTGGATAACTATACTCTAATTTTTTTCCGAGGAGGTAACGATATGCAGTTTTCAGAACGTATCAAGGGCGTTAAGGGCAGCGCCATTCGCGAGCTTTTCAAGGTGCTGGGCAATCCGGCAATTATCAGCTTCGGCGGCGGCAACCCCGCGAAGGAGTGCTTCCCCAAGCAGTGGGCCGCGGACACCGCGCGCGATCTTATCGCCGAAAAGGGCGACGTGCTTTTGCAGTACGGCCCGACCGAGGGTTATATGCCCCTGCGCAAGGCATATCTTGAAAAGGTACTGCCTCCCCTCGGCATCACAAACGCCACTATCGACAACGTCATCACCATGACGGGCAGTATGCAGGGTCTTGATCTTTTGGCAAAGGTCATGATCAATCCCGGCTCGACCGTGCTTGTTGAGGAGCCGACCTTCCTCGGCGCTATACAGATCTTCAAGCTGGCGCAGGCAAACATCGTTTCCGTCCCCATGCATGAGGACGGCGTGCATGCCGACGAGCTCGAGGCGATAGTCAAGGAGACCCGCCCGGTGATGTTCTACACCATCCCCACCTTCCAGAACCCGACGAGCAAGGTAATGAGCTTAGAGGCGAGGAAGATGACGGCTAAATTAGCCGCCGAGTACGACATGCTCGTTATCGAGGACGACCCCTATGCCTCGCTTCGTTTCAGCGGCGAGACGATGCCCCTTATCAAAACCTTTGACACCAGCGACAACGTAATTCTTCTTACCAGCTATTCCAAGACCATTTCCCCCGGTCTCAGGGTCGCCTGCTGCTGCGGCAACGAGGAGCTTGTCCGTAAGATGGTCATTGCAAAGCAGGGCTCGGACACCCACTCCCCCAACCTCAATCAGGCTTTGGTCGCCGAGTTCATCAACCGGAATATGATGGAGGATCACCTGAAATTCATCAACTCGGTCTACTCCAAGTCCGCAAGCATCATGATAGACGCAATGCGCAAATACTTCCCCGAGTGGGCCAAGTTTGAGGCTCCCGAGGGCGGTCTGTTCGTTTGGGTCACCCTGCCCGAGGGCATGGACGCTAACGAGATATACAAGCGTGCCGTCAGCGAAAAGCTCGTGGCATACGTTCCCGGCGCGCCCTTCTACACCAAGCCCCACATCGGCGACAACACCTTCCGTCTCAACTTCTCGGCCGAGCCCGAGGAGAGGATAATCGAGGGCATTCACCGTCTGGGCGACCTGTTGAAGGAAATGAAGGCCGAAAACTGAGGGGAACTTCAATTCATCTGCATTTTCTCAATAAATGCAGGGAATTTCCCCTCATCACCCGCTTCGCGGGAGCTTCCCCACGGAGGGGGAAGCCAATTCGTTTGACGATCGCTTGCGTTCACTAACAGGCAACAAGCATTAAAGCGATGCAAATGCTGAAGCAATACAAAACCGTTCTCCGTCCCTCTGAAACGGAGTTTTATGAGAAAAAGTCCCGCTTTATAGGGCATTGCTTCCCCGCCTCCTCCGCGGAGGAGGCGATGGCGCGTCTTTATGAGATGCGAAAAAAGTATCCCGACGCGACGCACAATTGCTGGGCTTATAACCTTTCGGACGGCTCGATGCGTTTTTCCGACGACGGCGAGCCCGGCGGCACTGCGGGGATGCCCATTATGGACACGCTTTTAAGACGTGATTTAAAGGACGCGGTCGTTATCGTCACCCGCTATTTCGGCGGGATACTGCTGGGCAGCGGCGGTCTTGTCAGAGCCTACTCCAGGGCGGCGGACGGCGCCTTGCAGGCGGCGGGCTGCGGGGTAATGTGTCCCTGCGACGTTTTTGAGTTTGCCGTGGATTACCCCAGATACGGCGCGATAGAGGGCTTTGTCAAGGCAAACGCCGTTGTTGACAGCATAGACTTTTTGGAGAACGTCCGTTTCCGTGTGACCGTGCCCTCGGAACGCGCAGCGGAGTTTTCCGCCGCCATAGTCGAAAGGACCGACGGGAAAGCCTCGCCGGTTACAGTGGACGAAAGGTTCGTCGCGGTGGAGGAGAATTAAGAACGCACCCTGCCCCTTCCCCTGCAGAGGGGAAGGAAAGGAATTGGGGCACGCAAGCCGCCAACCTTCCCCTGCAGAGGGGAAGGAAAGGGTCGTATTCATCCG
>CALEPU010000212.1 GCA_937913075.1 uncultured Clostridia bacterium | reverse complement strand
CTACTGCGCCTGGCTCACGGAAATCTGCTACATGCTGCACACACCGCAAACGGCCATCACCATTCTCGACAACGAATACGCCGACTGCGACGACCCCGAACTCTACCCCCACCTCGGCTACTTCTACGCCCTGCTGCACCTCGCCGACATGAGGCCCGCCAACGCCATCCACCACCTCCAAAACGCCCTCATCATCTACGAGGACGGCATTACGGAAGATTTCCTCGACATCGACACCGACAAGCTCTACGAACAGTACCCCGACATCTACTATCTGGTCAGCCCCTACATAGACCGGACCTCCGATGTGCGGAACAACTGATGAAGACACGACACCCGAACAAACGCCAAGACAATGAAAAGAACGCTGACCGTCCTGCTGCTGCTGACAGCCATGACCCCTTCTTTCGCGCAGACACAAACCGCTGACAATCAAGAGAAAGTGTCCGCCACACAGCGGGTCATCGCGTGGTACAACGACCACCTGAACTACGGCACCATCACGCTGCTGATGACTGTGGAGAGCTCGTTTATCCCGTTCCCGTCGGAGGTGATTGTGCCGCCGGCCGCCTACCAGGCCTGCAACAGCGACAACGCCGCGCTCCACACCACCCCGTCGAAATTCGTCAATGTGCTGTTAGTCATCGTGTTCGCCACCATCGGCGCCCTGCTCGGCGCCCTGGTCAACTACGCGCTGTCCCTCCTGCTGGGCCGTCCCATCATCTATTGGTTCGCGGACAGCAAAGTTGGACACCTGCTGCTTTTGGACAGCGCGAAGGTGCGGAAAGCGGAGGACTACTTCCGCGCCCACGGCAACGCCCACTCCCACTCCCAATAACGGCGATTTTGCCGAGTTTTCATCCGCCTCGATAAACGGCTACGGCACTTACTCAAACTCCATGTTCGGCAATGCGGCGCTGACCATGGTGAACATTTGGGCAACGTGGTGCCCTTCCTGCATTGATGAGCTGCCCAACATACAGCAGCTATACAGCGCCTACTACGGCAGGGTGCAGGTTGTAACAATACTTGAAGACGCCTCCGCCCAGACCGATAGCGCTCTGCAAATCTTAAACGAGCTTGGCGTGACCGTACCGGTTATACGCTGCAATAAATCCGTCCGCGCCGCGTTCGGCGCTCACGCCGATCTGACAATGCTGCCCGTTACCTTCTTCGTGGACAGCAACGGGCATATTTTGAAGACAGTTTACAACGCGCAAAGCTACGACAAATGGTGCAGCATAATTAACGGTCTGCTCTGAGGAGGCTTCTATGGAAAAGAACGCAAGGCTTTCCCGATACCTCGTACCGGCGCTTTTGATACTCGTCGGCGCAGGCTTTTTGGTATACGGAGCAACGGACGGCGAGGCGGCGGCTGTCATTAAAAAAGCGATAAACATCTGCATGGAATGCATCGGTCTCGGGTGAGGAGCTTATGAAGCAGGCATTACTTTGGCTTTTCGGTCTTGAAGAATATCAGCTTGAAGAGCCCGCTGTCAAGGCGGGCATAGCCGCAAGCCTTGTATTGGCGGCGGCGTGCATAGCCGTGTTCATAGTACTGCTCGCAAAAAAGAGGCTGAGGCTAAGGGCTTGCGGAAGGAAGGTCTGGGACCGCACCCGTCTTATTTTGCAGGGCACATGGGCTGTGCTGACAAACAGCTTTATGGTTGGCTGGTTCAAGGGCGCCATATATCAGGGCAAGCTCAAATACCTCTGCACTCCCGGGCTCAACTGCTACTCCTGCCCGGGCGCTTGGGGCGCCTGCCCCATCGGCGCATTGCAGGCGGTGCTTGACGAATTCGACGCGAAGAGCTCTTGGAGGGATCCCGAAACGGGCTTTTACGTCAAGACGCCCTCGTACTATATCGCCTTTTATGTTATAGGCTTTATAATGATAATAGGCGCTCTCTGCGGCAGGCTCGTCTGCGGCATACTCTGCCCCTTCGGCTGGGTACAGGAGCTTTTGTATAAGATACCCGTAAAGAAGCTTCGCGTTTCGCGCGATCCCGAGAGGATAAAGCTATATAAAAACCCCGCGCTTGCCAAGCTTGCGCTTGGGCTCGACAGGGTGCTGCGTTACTTTAAGTACGCCTTCCTTATCGTGATGGTCGTCTGTCTGCCTCTCTTTTACGAGGCGAGCCCTTGGTTCTGCAAATACGTCTGCCCCTCGGGAATGCTGCTTGGCGGCATACCTCTAATGAGCCTCAACAAGGGGCTTGCCGAGTCGGCGGGCAGCCTTACGGCGCTGAAGCTCTCGATACTGGGCTTCACCGCAGTGCTCTCGATATTCCTTTATCGCCCCTTCTGCCGCTATATATGCCCGCTCGGCGCAATATACTCGCTGTTCAATCCCATATCGCTTTACAGATACGGCATTGACGACAGCTCCTGCAAAAGGGGCAAGGGCTGCTCCGCCTGCCGAAATGCCTGCCCCATGGGCATCGACCCCGTAAAGGCTCCCAACAGCCTGGAGTGCATCCGCTGCGGGACCTGCGCCGCCACCTGCCCGCATAAGGCGATACACGCGGGCTTTAAGCTGAAAACCGCCGAAGGCACGGCCATCCGTACCCGTCGGTCAAAACAACAATAAACATCGGAGGATTTTAATAATGAAGAGATACGCTGCTTTATTTATCGCCGCGCTGATGCTTTTAATGAGCATTCCCGCGCTTGCAGTCACGGGCTTCGTTTCCGACCCCGGTCTGCCCGAGATAAAGGATTCGAGCGCGCCCATATTCACAGCCGAAATAAGGCGTGTTGAGGACGAGCCCGAGGTATCCGAGGACGAGTGGGGCGACGAGGTTTTCACCTGGGTCTATATGGACAACGCCGAGCCCATCGCAGCGGGCGATACCGTTACCGTCGCCTGTGAGGTGAGCGTCCCCGCGGAGTACGGCAATATTTACGACGCCGAGCCCTTGGAGGCCTTGGAGGCGCTTTTCACCTTTGAAGGGCTCGATAATATCGAGCTTGTGGACGCGACCGGCTGTGAGAGAAATACCGAGTGCGATTTCGAGCACGGCTACTGCCAGCTTATGCCCGGCTATGCCGACGCCTTTATCGAGGGCGACACGCTGACGGTCAACGCTCACGTAGGCAAGAGCATGCAGGTGATAATCAGCGGTACCGCCACTGCCGAGCAGGTAAATTGCGGTATCGTCACCACTATGGGTCAGTACCGTCTGCCGGCTCATTTTACCTGCGGCAAGCTTGTAAAGGAGGGCAATACCTACTACGCCTATTATAAGGATATCCACGCCGTGCAGATCCGCGGCATGAAATTCGTCGCGGAGAACGGGCATATAGCCGATATGCTCGTCTGCTTCAACGGGCATGATTATCACCGTGTGCTCAACACCCGCGGCGAATACAAGTACGTCGAGGTCGTCGACGGCGAAGAGACCGACAACGTCGTAACGGAGGGCGTGAAGTACGACGCTCTGGAGCTTGCCTACGCCACCTATATGGATTTCTTCGGCTTCACCGCCGATAACGAGTCCGACGTGCTGACTGACGGCGTGTTCCTCTACGGCTCCGAGGTCGTCAGATATTCCGATACTGCGCAGCTCGGCGGCGGGGAGCCCGAGCCTTCGGAAGAGCCCGCTCCCACCGACGAGCCCTCTCCCGTTGCTCCCCCCAAGACCGGAGCCGTGAGCCTGACCGCTCTCGGCATTGTCGCGGTCGTTTCCGGCGCGGCGACGGTAATGGGCAAGAGAAGAAAGTAAATTAAACCGCTAAAAAGGGGGCTTAGTGCAGCAGCCCCCTCAGCTTGATGACAAAGCCCGTTTGCTGCCCTTCCCCTACAGAGGGGAAGG
>CALEPU010000211.1 GCA_937913075.1 uncultured Clostridia bacterium | reverse complement strand
ACCGAGGCGCCGACTGCCGAGCCTACCGCCACGCCCGAGCCCGAGGCGGTCATGCTCGATATTAAGGAGAGGGACGGCGGCGTCGTTGCCATGGCTACCGGCACCTACGGCATCGCGACCGACGGCTCCGTGCGCTTTATAGGCAGGAGCGTGAGCGGTCAGCATTACGTTTTCGATTGGGAGGACGTTGTTCAGCTCGCCGCGAGCGACAATACGACCGTCGGGCTCACTTCCGAGGGAGAGATACTTATTACCGGCGCTCATAGGGATGATTTTGCCGAGGCTACACAGTGGAGGGATATAGTATCCATAGCCGTCGGCGAGGCGCATCTTGTGGGTCTCAGGCGCGACGGCACGGTGGTTGCAGTAGGCGAAAACTCCTCCGGACAGTGCAACGTAGAGGAGTGGAGCAGGGTCAAAAAGATATTTGCGGCGGGCAATTATACCGTTGCTCTCACAGATGAGTACGGCGAGGGAGTTTACGATACTATATACGGCGCATGGGGCGAAAGGACCGAGGGGCATAATTTTATCGACGCATCCGCGGCGGCAGATCATATCGCTCTGCTTGACGATAACGGTAAGGCTTACGTGTGCGTTATCTCCGGAGAAGCCTCCCGCGATAACGCTTCGGGCAAGCTCAGCGAGCTCGACTGGTCGGGCATAGTCTCCGTTGTTGCCGCAAAGGGCGCGACCTACGGTGTGGACGGCAGACATATGCTGCTCTGCTCAAGGGGCGCCATAGAGCCCGAGGAGGTGCAGAGCGGCGTTTACGGCGTTGCTGCGGCGGAGCATCACCTTGCAGTGCTCTATATCGACGGCACTGTCAAGGGCTTCGGCTCCAATGACGATATGCAGTGCGCGGTCGATAACTGGCGGCTGCTGCCCTACGTCACGGAGGACGGCTACGTGTTGGGTTACAGCGAGGGCGATATGCTCGCCGGCGAGCTTTACCGCACGGGTCTCGAGATCACGATACCCGATGCGCTGACGGGCGGCGAGCGCACGGCAGTGGCAGTGCTGCTGGGCGACCTTAACGGCGACGGCGCTATTAATAATGAAGACGGCGAGCTCATGGCGGCATACCTCGGCGGCGAAAAGGATAAGCTCGAGGGCGCTTTCCTGCGCGCGGCAAACATCATAGCGGACTCCGCCGATCCCGATGCGGTGGACAAGGTCGACAGGGACGCTCTCTCACGCCATCTTGCGGGAACGTACGTCATCGACCAGTTTGCCAAGACCGACGTCTATACCGATAAGCTCGCGGCGGCAAAGCGCATCAACACCGACGCTCTCGGTTACATAACCATTGCCGGCACCAATATCGATTACCCCATAATGTACGGCGACAACTGGTATTATCACACCCGCAGCATCACGGGCGGCTACATCGAGAGGGGCAGCATTTATTCCTACTGGCCCACGGCGGGCAAAAACATAGTAATAACGGGGCATAACGCGAGGACGAGCGGAACTATGTTCCATCAGCTCCATTACGTGCAGGACACGAGGGCGAAGCTCGAAGAGTACGCGAACCGCCTTTGGGCGATAAACACCTTCGGCGAGACGGGCTATTGGGAGGTATGGGCTCTCTATGAGGAGGGCGCCTTCCGCGACGCCAACGACTCGTCCCTCGTCTACAACACCTGCTATCCCAAGACGATGGAGGTCATGAACGAGCAGGAGCAGCAGGGCTGGATATTCTACCAGCAGGGCAAGACAGAGCTTGGCTACTCCGTAAGCGTCACCCCGCAGGACGTGTTTATCACGCTTGTTACCTGCGGCGATACGCACGCCGCCTCGGAGCAGGGCTCGAGGCTTTACATATTCCTGCGTCTGGTCGGCAGGGATTGATATGATATCAAACGATTTTTGCGTGGGGCAGACAGTTATCATGCGCAAGCCCCATGCCTGCGGCGCAAAGCTTTGGAAGATCACCCGCACGGGTGCGGACGTTAAAATAAAATGCACGGGCTGCGGCAGGGTCGTCATGCTTGACAGAGGCGATTTTATGCGCGCGGCGCTGAAGATCACGGAGGATGAACATGAAGACTGAAAAGGCTGTTGCCGCCAAGGCGGAGCAGCTCCACAAGAACGACGCCGGTTACAAATCAAACGGCAACGTACATTTTTTGCTTTATCTTGTCGGGCTTATCATAGGCGTGTTTGCGATAAGAGCGTTCATATTCGAGCCGATAAGGGTCGACGGCGAGTCCATGTGGAACACCCTGCGTGACAACGAGCGCTGCATAGCGGAGAAGGTGAGCTATTGGTTCACCGAGCCCAAGCAGGGTGATATAGTTATAGTCCATTACAGGTTTTCGATATCTTCCTGCTTAAGCTCGCGGATGCCGGCGGCGTTCATGTAAGCGGTGACCTTTTCGGTATCCGTCACGCGGAAGATCATATAGGCGCCCTGCTTGCCTGCAAAGGCGTACATGTATTCAATGTTGATCTTTGCATCGGAGAAGGACTGCAGCAGCTTGTCAAGTCCCCCCGTTTCGTCTGAGATCTCGAAGACCAGGACGGAGGTGAGGGATGCGATGAAGTCGGCTTCCTTC
>CALEPU010000210.1 GCA_937913075.1 uncultured Clostridia bacterium | reverse complement strand
TGCTGTTGCATTGAATAGTTTTGACGGAAGATTCTTTGTCAGAGCATTATCATATCGCTTTTGTTTCCAGCCGCTGACAAGGTCGTAACCGTCCTCCTTAATCATACGATAGAGTTCCGGTATCTCGTCAGGGGAGTCCTGCATATCGGCATCCATAGTGATAACCACTTCTCCTTGCGCAGCCTTAAAACCGCAATACAGGGCAGCACTCTTGCCGTAGTTGTGACGGAACGAAATGGCTCTCACCACCTCACTGTGCTGCTTCTTCAGGGTTTCTATTACCAACCAAGAGTTATCTGTTGAACCATCATTGACAAAAATGACTTCATACTGAAATCTATTCTCAGCCATAACGCGCTCTATCCACTCGAACAAGTGAGGCAGCGACTCTGCCTCGTTATATAGCGGTATTACTATTGAAATATCCAACATTAATATGGGATTTTAAGATAATTTAAAGACTATTTAAAGACCATTTAAAGACTATTTAAAGACTATTTAAAGACCATTTAAAGACCATTTAAAGACCATTTAATCTTCGAAATCGTCGGGCAAGATATTCTTGCTCTTTCTTACGATAGGCGCAAGAATAAGTCCTAAAACGGAAGCGACAATAAGGTCGTAGAATATGTAGAACAGAGAGAACCTAATAGGCACAAGAAATTCTCTCAGACGCATCTCAACCTCATCTATTTCTGCGGGCATCATCTTTTCGAGCACCGGCATTGTTTGCTCGTACATCAGACTCAGATACGAAGAATCAAAGAACGAGAGATATATCCACCTTACCGCAGCAGCGATAATCGCACTGAAAAACATTAACAATAAGATGAAAGAATACGCCTCTGAAAACGATATATTTCCGCCCTTTTCTCTAAAGCGATATATCAAAGTAGAAGAGTAGAACAAAAACAGGATGTACAGATTCACAAGCCACACTACAATTCCCACCCAAGCGTGATTTATGCTCAGCGCATTGAGTATAAATTTAGCACCTATCCATAGTCCCGTTGATACCCCGAACGACATCGTCATCCTCAGCATAGGGTTATCTGCCTTATTTTTTGCTGTATATGACATATTTGCAAAGATAATTTTATTTTCTTGATTACACAAGTTTTTTTTCAAAAACTTATTAAAATTCATATTTGAGGTTCACCCATCATCCTCTCCGGATACAGAGCGTCATTGCAGAACTCCTCTCTGTTCTCCTCGAAGGTAAACTCGGTCAGAGTATCCACCCCATAGATAGTCAAAGTCTCCGAGTATGGACATACTCGGAGACACATAACTAAAACTACGAGAAAATGCTGAATTTTTCTTGAAGTCAGGATATTTACATATAGTTTCATCCGAAGAGGTTATGGAAGAAACTGCGTTTATTGGCAGAGCCGGGTGCAGCGTTTGGCGAATCGGAGAATTTTTCAAACCACTTCTTCTCCTCCTTCGACAATTTTTCAGGTATATAAACCCCTATATTCACGAGCAAGTCACCTTGCATTACCTGCCTGCCGTATCCGTCAATCTGCGGCAGCCCTTTGCCTCTTAGTCTCAACACCTTTCCCGGCTGCGTTCCTTCCGGTATATTAATCTTCAGCGGCCCTTGCAGCGATGGTATCTCCACTTGTCCGCCTAAGGCGGCAGTAGGTACAGAGAGGAGAAGATTATAGATAAGATTACATTCGTCTCTTATAAGTTCTTTATGTTCCTCTTCTTCTATCAGCACGAGCAAGTCCCCGGGGACACCGCCACGCGGCGCAGCATTGCCCTTGCCTGAAACGGTAAGTTGCATACCCTCTGCTACTCCGGCAGGAATATGGATAGTTATTATCTCCTCATCGCGAACTATGCCTTCGCCATTGCAGCGCGGACATTTATTCTTAATCTTTTTACCTTCACCACCGCAGTCAGGACACATCTCTTGGACTACTTGCAAGCCGAAAATACCTTGCCTTGTGCGTTGTATTCTGCCGGAGCCTTTGCAGGTTGAGCAGGTCTCTGTCTGTCCGTCGGCACTACCTGAACCATGGCATTGCGGGCAAGCAACCATCTTCTTCACCTTCACCTTCTTATCAACTCCGGTTGCCACTTCTTCAAGCGTCACCTTCACCTTTATCCGCAGGTCACTACCACGCCTTTGCCGTCTGCTGCCACCGCCGCCAAACTGAAACTCTTGTCCGTTGAAATTGACATGGAAATTTCCTCCTCCGCCGCCACCTAACAGATCGCTGAATAAATCACCGAATTTAGCAAAGATATCCGACATATCCATCTGCTGTCCCCCATAGCCTGCGCTGCCGAGTCCGGCAAAGCCGAATCTATCGTACTGCTCACGCTTCTGCGGGTCGCTCAGCACCTCGTATGCCTCAGCGGCTTCCTTAAACTTTTCCTCTGCATCCTTGTCGCCGGGGTTCTTATCAGGATGATATTGAATAGCTTTTTTCCTATAAGCTTTTTTTATCTCTTCTGCCGTAGCCGTTTTGGCGACATCAAGCACCTCATAGTAATCTCTCTTAGCCATAATATTATCTCTTATCACTAATCACTAATAACTTAATCACTCATTAAATTCACGGCTTAATAGCCGAACACCCATAACTTACACCTATTCTCCCACAACCACCTTGGCAAAGCGTATCACCTTATCTCCAAGAGTATAACCTTTTTGTGTGCAGTCGATAATCTTACCTTTGTTTTCTTCACCTGCGCTTAGTGTGGTGATAGCATCGTGCAGGTCGGTATTAAACGACTCGCCCTCTGTGGCTATCTCCTTGACATCGTTATCCTGAAGGAAGGTAATAAACTTCTTATGAATAAGCTCAACACCTTGTTTCACGGCATCAATATCATCCGTCTTTCTCATTGCTTGCTCCGCTCTCTCGAAGTCGTCAATAAGCGAGAGCATATCAATAAAAATACGCTCGCCGGCATTCTTCTGAATATCAAGTTTCTCTTTTGCCGTTCGCCTGCGGAAATTATCAAACTCTGCCATCATTCTGAGATTCTTGTCTTTCAAATCAGCAATCTCAACGTTGGCATCACTAAGTTGCTTTTCGAGAGTTTCCTCTTCTGTAGCCTCTGCCGCATCGGCTGCAACTGAGGTCTCTTCCACTTTTTCAGTTTCTACCTGCTCTACATCCATAGCGGTATTCTCTTCGTTTTTTATCTCGTCCATAATTTTATATTTATCTAAAAAATTCGTACTTTCCGTTTTCCTCACTTTCCGTTTTCCGTACTCGTTTCTACATCAGCACGCACAATTTTCTTGCCAATTACCGTCAGTGTGCCAAAATGTCACATTCTTGTATAGCCGACAGAGCATTCCACATTCTCGTTTCGCCTTGACCGCATATTATTGCAAACGGCTTCTTCGTTGCTTCTACCTCTTTTTTGTAACATTCAAATAATTCCATTCTTCTCTCTTGTGCACCGTTTTCTCTAACCGAATCTTGTTCCCATTCAATATCAGGATACAGAAGAAGATACACGTCCATTTGGTAATCTTCGGGGATCGGGTCGGTTATCCATGAAGGTCTTCTGTGATAGACCTCATCAAGCCACACCTTTGTTACAATCAATTCGGTATCAAAAAATACAGTCTTATCTTGAGATAAGCAATAGTTTTTATTCTGCTCAGCTATATAACAGACATCCTCATAATTGTACGGCCTGCCGAGTTGCTCCACATACTCTCTTGCGAACTCAGGCACAACGATTCCGTTGAAATACTGCGCAAGTTGCTGTGACAAACGAGTTTTACCTACTGACTCCGGACCTATTATTCCTATTTTCATCTCTCGCTTTTAACAAATACCTTATCCCCTCTGTTTTACTCTCGGCGTATTTACGAAGTGCTTTTCTCACACAAGATGCAGATTATGATGCATCTTTTCTTTCTTCGTCAGCATATATCGCCTATTATACTTATTGGGGGCTATTTCGATTGGCACATTTTCAACGATTTGAATGCCGTATGACTCCAAGCCTACGCGCTTAACGGGGTTATTGGTCATCAATCTCAATTTAGTTGCGCCGAGCAGTTTCAGTATCTGCGCTCCGACGCCGTAGTCTCTTTCATCGGGGTCGAAACCGAGGTGGACATTTGCCTCTACGGTATCAAGTCCTTGCTCTTGCAGAGCATACGCCTCAATCTTCTTCATCAGCCCTATTCCGCGCCCCTCTTGGTTCATATATACTATAACACCTCTGCCTTCTTTTTCGATCATCTGCATTGCCTTGTGCAGTTGTTCACCGCACTCGCACCTGAGTGAACCGAATATATCACCTGTCATACACGACGAATGTACTCTGCATAATACAGGCTTATCACCTATATCACCTTTCACGAGTGCTATATGCTCTAATCCGTTAGAGAGTTGCCGGAAAGGAGTAAGCATAAAATTGCCATATTGAGTCGGCAAAGTTACTGTAACACCTTTCTCCACCAAAAATTCCTGCTCTACATTGCATGGCGTGGCAGAGTCATTACCGCTGACACTCTGCAATCTATAGGCAATAAGGTCTTTGATGGATATCACTTTCAACTGATGCTCTGCTGCCACTTGTTCTAACTGTGCCATCCGCGCCATCGTGCCGTCTTCATTCATAATCTCGATAAGCGCGGCAGCAGGTGTCAGACCTGCCAACTTACACAGGTCAATAGCAGCTTCCGTGTGTCCGGCTCGCTGCAACACGCCGTTAGATTTGGCATAGAGAGGATTGATATGTCCGGGTCTGCCGAAATCCTGAGGTTTGGACTGCGGGTCAGCAAGGGCGCGAATAGTAGTTGCCCTATCGTGGGCAGATACGCCGGTCGTACAGCCCGGCAGATAATCAACCGTTATGGTAAACGGCGTACCAAGCATGGATGTATTCTGCTGAACCTGATGAATAAGACCAAGTTCTGCACAACGCTCTTCCGTTATTGGTGCACAAAGAACACCCCTACCATACTTGAGCATAAAATTGACCTTGTCGGGCGTGATATGCTCAGCGGCAATAATGAAATCACCTTCATTCTCCCTATCCTCATCGTCCACAACAATTACGAATTTACCGTCTCTAATGTCGGCAACAGCCTCTTCTATTGTATTCATTTTGAATTATTATTTTTCTGTAACTTACGTTCTCTAAATATATTGTTCCGTGAATTCCGTACTCCTGTTTTGATTTTGTCCCATACCTTGATCCATGCTTCCGGATTGAATAGAGCGGAATCCGCAGCGGCCTTATATGTCAGGAAAATGCCTATTGGCAGCAACACAAACGATGACAGCCACATACCTGCCCATGTCGGCCATAAAGCCTCTCGCGCCATCTTATATCCCGTATTATCAATGATATAATAGATAATAAACATTATCACACTGATAACCACCGGTGCTCCGAGTCCGCCCTTGCGGATAATGGCACCGAGAGGGGCACCGATAAAGAAGAAAATGAGGCACGCAAAAGCCAAAGTGAATTTGCGGTGCAACTCTATTTCGTGCTTTCTCACATAACGCTTATATTCGTCAAGCATAATGGCATTATACTCAAACTGATCCTGCATCGCCTTTGCCTTATCGATAGCAGTCTGAAGAGCCTTCTCCTTTTGCGTCGAAGTCAATGCCGCATACATACTGTCAACACTGCTGAACTTGTATCCGTTTTGAACTTGCTTGTCTATCTCACTTGCCTCTACCACTTGCTGCCCCGCCTTTCTCTCCCTGCCGAAATATCTGTCCTTCACCATCTGAGCACTCTGCTCGCCACTGCGAATATGCGCCAACACATTTACCGAATCTATCGATTCCACCAACTCTACCACATTTTTTGACACATGCTGATCTTGCAATACCGACTCGTCATAACGATTGAACTCAGTAGAGAAATCAATCAGCATCTGCTTTTCCGAAAACGACTCCCTGCGATAGGGTATCTTATCCTTCGTCTTCGTCGCCTTCTGCTGCTGCACATCCAAATTCTCAAACGACTCGCCGCTATACAGATTCAAAAGCAAATAATGTTTATCTTCCGTGAAATATATCTTGCCCGAATCAGCGACCATTACTTTAGCGTTCTGAAATCCGTGCGAATAGTCATAGATCATCATATCATAGAGCATGGCGGTCTTATGATCTTTGTGCCGGACATAGATATTATATCCCGGTATCCCGTCGTAAAACTCACCCTCCGGTATCTCCATCTCCGGTGATTTCTGACGCAATGAGAAAATCAAAGCCCACAGCTTAACCTGAGACGTGGGAAGAACATTATTGGAAAAATAAAACGCCCCGAGAGAAATGACTACAACAGCGATAGTCAAAGGCTGCATTATTCGAAAGAGAGATATACCCGCTGATTTCATCGCCGTGAGTTCGAATTTCTCACCAAGATTGCCGAACGAGATTAGCGAAGCAAGCAAGATTGCGAGTGGCAGAGCAAGAGGCACAACAGAGGCTACCGCATAAACGAAAAACTCTGCCAAAACTTTTATTTCTACACCTTTTCCCACCAAATCTTTAATGTGCATCCATACAAATTGCATTAGCAGGATAAAAATGCAAATAAAAAAAACAATGAAAAGTAATTTCAAATCATTCACGCTAGTTTTTGCCGCCTTTGCTTCAATCAGCTCTTCAAAGGCTCCGCCTTCCGCAAGTATCGTGTCGAGCTTTGCCATTCCGGGATTGTGGAGCTGATAGAGGTCTATATAATCGGTGCGCAGGTTTTTCATGCTGCGCGCGATATCAGCCTCCATGCCAGCCTTGTCAGCCGCCATGCTTTTTGTAGCAAGATAAAGCTTGCTGCGGCAGCCGAGCTTTTCTATGGCGTACCCGATGTATTCCTCGCTGACTGTGTAGCCTCTTGCGGTGTCGATATAATTGACGCCGCAGGCTAAAAGCTTCTCAATAAGAACGGCAGTGCCTTCCTCATCTATCCTCTGAATGGGTATCCCGCCGAAGCCTACTCTCGATACCCTCATACCGGTGCTTCCAAAATCAATGTATTCCATACGCGCCTCCGTATTTTTGGTTTCGCTGACGCTATTATATCAGCTTTTGCTTCGCTTTACAATTCATTATATCGACTATGGTGCTTTCCAAGGGCAGCATATCCGCCGCCACGCGCCCCATGTTTCGCATGGTCTCCTCAGGTGTGTGTCCCAGTATACCGTGCACGCTCTCGGCTCCTTGCCCCGCAAGCGCCATTTCTGCCGCGCTGAACGCCATATTGACGCCGACAGCAGCCTTTAACGAGCAGCCCGTGTTTCCGCCGTGGCATATCATACCCGTGACGGAAGCCGCCATTGAGCTCAGCGCATTCGTAAGCCGCTCAATAAGCTCATGCCTCGAAGCGGCGGGGAAGAGGCGCTTGCTCAAAACATAGGTTATCCCCAAAGCCGCGCCGGTGCCTCCCGCGAGCACGCACCCGCAGGCAGTGGATAAAAGCCCCGAAAGCTCCTTTATGTACTTTGTTATAAGACAGGAGAGCAATAGTGCGCGGCGAAGGGTCGGCTCATCGTCGTGCAGATCCCGCTCGGTCTTTACGCCCGAAAAGACATATGCCGCAAATACCGGCAGCGTGCAGAGTATCCCGTGACTGCCGCTGCCCGTTATCGCCATAGCGGGCGCCGAAGCCCCGCGTACCCGCGCCTCTATCGCGCCGCAGGTCAGAAGCTCCGCAAATTTCTCTGCGGAAGGACATGGCTCGTCCGTGATAAATCTTGCGCCGGTGAGCGCCAAGAGCCCCTGCTTTTTGCCCTCGTCATACAACGCCATGTTCATCTTAACTGCGTCGGAAAGGAATTCAAGCCCTTCGGCGCCCTCGACGCAGTTAAGAAGCTCCGAGAGGGAATATGAGGATACCTTTACCTCGTAGGCTTCTGCCGAGGATTCGACATCTGCCATCGGTATTTCCTGCCCGTTTACCGTCAGCTTCACAAGCCTGTCGTGCCTGCCGGCGACAACAGCCTTCGCCGTTCCGTTCTCGGTCTCGACTTCCGCCTCTATAAGTATATCAGGGGAGATACCGATAAGCTCCGCGGTCGCAGCCCCTGCTTCTACAAGCCGCTTTGCCTCCGCAATATCCGCGTTCGTCGCGCCTTCCGTCGACATCAGCTTTTTTGATGGGTCGCCGCAAACAGCGCCCAAAGCCGCCGCCAAGGCACAGCCCATTCCGTCCGTTCCGGGCACGGCGCAGGTAAACGAGTTCTTGTAAATGCAGGAATTGAGCCGCACCTTCACCCGCGTTACTCTGCCGCCCAAAGCGCGCGCTGCGGAAGCGGCGGCAAAGGCGATGCTTCCCGGCTCGGTCACGCCGAGCGAGGGGATAAGATCGTTCCTGACAGCGTTTATAAGTTCTTCGTACATTTTTCCTCCGTTAGATCTCCTAATGACTATTCAGATCTCCTCGTGTCTCTTCACGCACGAAAGCAAAAGGTCGATAGCTTCCTTTGCGGCTTCAAACATAGCCTCCTGCGTTCTGTGCCTGCGCTTTATCAAAAGCAGAGTCGTTACGCCGCTATCGCCGGAGCCGGACTTTTTCGTCAGCACCTGCGCGCCCTCTGTTGAGGCGACAGCCTGCATGAACGCCGCAGGATCGAGCTTGGCCTCAGGCGCGAAGGTAAGCTTCGCTTCCTCGGCTTTGACCGAGACTGCTGCAAGCCCCAATGCCTCAGCCCTTGCCTTGTAGAGCGATATTTCAAGCAAATTCATAACGGGCTTGGGTATATCGCCATAGCGGTCGATAAGCTCATCCTCCACGTCGCGCAGCGTATCGAGGTCGGTGATAGCAGCGATTCGCTTGTACATCGCAATGCGGCCCTGCTCTCTTGGGATGTACTTTGGCGGTATGTGCGCGTCGAGCGGTATTTCCATAACGGCGTCGAGCTCGGGAACGATCGGCTCGTTCTTAGCCTCCTTTATGGCGTTGCCAATGAGCTTGCAGTAAAGCTCATAGCCGACCTCAGCCATGTGCCCCGACTGCTCCGCGCCCAAAACGTCGCCCGCGCCCCTTATTTCAAGGTCGCGCATGGCTATCTTGAACCCCGCGCCAAACTGTGTGAACTCACGGATAGCAGTCAGCCTCTTGTCGGCTATCTCCGTCAGCACCTTGTCGTGACGGAAGGTGAGATAGGCATAACCGAGCCTTGCGCCCCTGCCGACCCTGCCGCGAAGCTGATAAAGCTGTGACAGCCCCATCTTGTCCGCGTCGTACACTATCATCGTGTTGACGTTGGTGATATCGAGACCGCTTTCAATAATGGTACTGCACAGCAGCACGTCGTATTTGCCCTCCATAAAATCGAGCATAGTGCGTTCAAGCTGACGCTCGCTCATCTGCCCGTGGGCATAGGCGACCCGCGCCTCAGGCACGAGCTCGGAAAGCTTGCCCGCAAACAGCTCCATCGTCTTGACTATATTGTAAACGAAGTATACCTGACCGCCTCTTGCTGTCTCTTTCAGTATAGCCTCTCGGACCATAGCCTCGTTGTATTCGCAGACGATCGTTTGTACCGGATACCTTGCCTCCGGCGGAGTCTCGATAACACTCATGTCGCGTATCCCGGCAAGGCTCATGTGCAGCGTGCGGGGTATCGGCGTCGCGGAGAGCGTCAGCACGTCGACAGTCCGTTTAAGCTCCTTGATCTGCTCCTTGTGATTGACCCCGAATCTTTGCTCCTCGTCGATTATCAAAAGCCCGAGATCGTGGAATTTGACCGATTTCGCAAGCAGGGAATGAGTGCCGATTATCACGTCGATATCGCCCTTTTTCAGCCGCTCCTTTATTAAAGCCGCTTCATGCTCCGTCCTGAACCTCGATAAAAGCTCAACATTTACAGGGAACCCCGCAAAGCGCGATGAGAAGGTGTTGTAGTGCTGTTGGGCGAGTATGGTCGTAGGCACCAGCACCGCGCACTGCTTGCCGTCCATGGCGCATTTGAAGGCGGCTCGCAGCGCAACCTCCGTCTTGCCGTAGCCGACGTCGCCGCAGAGCAGACGGTCCATTATCCGCGTGCTCTCCATATCGGCCTTTATCTCTGCAATACTTGTGAGCTGATCCGCCGTCTCCGTGTGGGGAAAGCTCGCTTCGAGCCTCGTCTGCCACGGGGTGTCCTTTGAAAAGGCATGCCCCTTGATGCGGCTTCTCTGCCCGTAGAGCGCAACAAGGTCAAATGCGAGCTTTCTTGCGCTCTCGCGCGATCGTGCGACAGTCCTCTGCCATTCGCCCGAGCCGAGCTTTGAAAGCTTGGTCTTGCCCTCGTCGCCGCCGATGTACTTCTGTACGCGGTCCAGTTGATCTGTCGGTATAAAAAGCTTGTCGCCCGCAAGGTAGGCAAGCTCGATATAATCGCGCGATCTGCCGTCAACAGTCAGCGTCTTGACGCCGGTAAATCTTCCTATTCCGTGCGCCTCGTGAACTATAAGGTCACCCACCTCAAGCTCGGTAAAGGCAAGCGCTGCGCGCTTTTTTGCGGGATGCGCCTTTGCCCTCGTTTCTGTGCCGTATATCTCGTATTCCGATACTGCGGCGAGCTTCAGCTCCGGGTACTCGAACCCGCGCGGTATGGACTCGCCGATTATTATGCACTCACGCGGCACAAAGGCGCGGTCGAGGCTTTCGGCGTAGGCGAGCTCGGTATCAAGATCGGAAAGGCTGTCGTGAAGTCTCCTTGCGTGCTGCCCCGCGTAGAGCAGCACAGTGTATCCCTTTTGCCGCCAGAGCGCAACGTCGTCGCGCAGAAGCTCTATCCTGCCCATGTAACGCGAAACGGGACGCGTCTCAAATTTAAACAGCCCCTTCGAACGTATCAAACCGTAGCTTCGTGTCAGGGAGAAGAGCATAACCGTGCGCGTTGTGTCGAGACGAGTTATCGTATCGAGAGCAGAGTGTACCAAGCCCTCCTGCTTTTCGTGCCCGCTGCCCTCGGCAAGCACCGAGGAAAGCCCCGAAAGAAACTCATTGAATACGAGCTTGCCGCTCTCCTCCGCGCGGGAGGGCTCGTCTATCACGATCACAGCGTCCTTTTCAAGATAATCGCAAAGGCTTATTTCCTCACGGCAGAATACCGGCAGCAGCATCAAAGCGTTATCGGGCGTGCCGCCGGCACGCAGCATCTCGGTCTCCTCGGCATAGCGCGGCTTATCGCGAAGCGCCGCAATGCCGCGCCTTTTGAGCTCCTGCGTCAGGGGCAGCTCCGTCGCAGGCGGTATCACCGCAAAATCTATGTTTTCGATCGACCGCTGAGTTATAGGGTCAAACTCTCTGAGGGTGTCGATCTCGTCGTCAAAAAACTCAATTCTCACAGGATTTTTTGCGGTGAGCGGATATATGTCGATATATGCTCCGCGCTTGGTCACCTGCCCGCGCCCCTCGCAAAGCTCCTCCCGCACATAGCCCGCGTCTATAAACTTTTTTAACAGCGCATCCGGCTGTATCCTCATGCCGACGCGAACGGTGTGCGTAGCATCCGTAATGAGCTCGGGCGGCGCCATCCTTTGCATCAGCGCCTCGATGCAGGTCACTATCAACACCTTGCCGCCGGATATAAGCCGCTCCATACAGGTAAGCCTCTGCGCCGCTGTCGCGGGAGACTCCGTGTAGTGCTGAACGGCGAGCGGCAGCTCCCGCGGCGGGAAGAGCAGCGCATCCTCACAGTATTGCGAGAGCTCCTCATGAACACGGTTCGCAGCGGCGGCGCTCGGTGCAACGAGCATCAATGCGCCTTCCATATCGGAATACAGCGCGCTCACCGTGTGCAGCCTCTGCGCCTCGCCGAGCCCGAACACGCTCAAAGCGCCCTCTCCGTGCCGCAAGGCTTCGATAAGACGCATGTATTCGCCGCTGTTATGCAATATTTCAAGCACGTTTTTTGTAGACATCTTTTCCTCCGCTCAAAGCGCAAATGCCCGTACCCCGCCTGAAGGGGGAGGGGTATGGGTCAAAGCTCCGATTCGTGTTATTCTTTTTGTTATTCGCCCTTCGTCAGCAGCTCTATAGCAGCGTTAAGCTGGGTATCACTGTCGCGGTATTGGGTGTAGAGAGTGTAAACGTCGGCGCCCTGCAGCTCCTCCGGCAGCTCCACAACTATGTCGGGAGTGACGCCTGTGCCGGAAAGGCTCGTGCCGTTGGGCGTAAAGTAAGCGTCCGTGGTGAGCTTGATATAGCCGTGATCGTCGTTTAATGTAAACGTAGTCTGCACTATGCCCTTGCCATAGGTCTGCGTGCCGATTATCTTCGCCCTGCCGTTGTCCTGCATTGCGCCGGCGAATATCTCGCTCGCGGAGGCGGAGCCGTCGTTAACAAGCACCGCAAAGGGAAGAGCGCACATCGCCGCGTCGGAGTAAAAATACTGCGTCGGGTCGGTAGTGTTGCCGCGCATTGAGGCTATCGTACACTGAGGCAGCAGCATGTCGCAGATATTGACGACGGTGCTGAGGCTGCCGCCGGGATTGTCGCGCAGGTCGATAACAAGAGCCGTCGCACCCTTAGCCTCAAGATCGTCGAGTGCCGCACGGAACTCGTTTTCCGCTTCGCCCGTAAAGGAGGAGAGATATAAGTACCCCATGCCGTTGTCGAGCATAAAGTATTCGACCCGCTTAATGTACACGTTGCCGCGCATAACGTCCATGCTCAGCGTTTCGTCTCCGCGCTTGACGGTAAATTCTACCGTCGTGCCCTCGTCTCCGCCTATCATGTCAACAAGCTCGTCGATCGTCTTGCCGCCCACGGCAACGCCGTCAAGAGCGATTATTATATCGCCCGATCTTACGCCTGCCTGATCGGCAAAGGTACCCTCGTAGACCCTGTGTATTAGCGCTCCGTTCTCGTCAGGAGCATATACCGAAATGCCGACGCCTCCCTTGATGTTGCCGTTTATGCTCGAAATGTAATCGCTGTACTCCTCCTTGCTGAAATAAGCCGCGTACCTGTCGCCGACAGCGTCGACCATGGCGTGCGCGGCGGCGTTTTTCAGCTCCTCGGCGGAAGGCGTCTCACCGAAGTGCAGAGTCTCGATGCGGTATAACAGCTCGCTGAAAAGCGAGGAATCATATTCGCCCATGAGCTTGACGGAACGCAGCTTGTCGAGCCCGCCGCATTCAATGCCTACCAGCAGCAGCGTCAGCCCGATGCCGAGCAAAAGCCCCGCAAGTCCGCAGATTATCGCGGTCATGGCAGTGCGAGCCTTGCGACGGTTCTCGTCCCGCTGTACAAGCTCCTGCTCCTTCTGAGCAACGTCCTCAAAGAGCGTCAGCTCAGGCTCAGAGGCGCCGGACTCGCTGTCCGCCGCGGCTTTTTCAGCGCTCTCGCGTATCTTTGCCGTATCAATAAGATTAGTGTCCTCAAAATTGATCCTGCTCTTATCTTCCATCTTGGTTCTCCTTGCTCAGCTTGTAGCTTTCGGTATCAAACAACTGCGGCTCGCGACCCGTAAGTGCGTTGGGAGGCAGCTTCATCCTGTCCCACATTCCGTACTGACTCACATCCGATATCGCCTTCATCAGCCTTTCTTCCGGATCGGGCACTATTCGGCGGAAATCCTTTAAAAGGTTTTTCATCTCCTCGCGCTTGGTAAAGCCCGCCACGGGACAGTTAGGCTTCTGCACCGGCAGTCCCAAGCGCCGCGCAGCCGATAGCGCCTCCTTGTCGGGGAAGAAGACGAGCGGTCGTATTATGGTAACGTCCATCCTGTCCATATAGGTTACCGGCGCAAAGGTATTGAGCCTGCTCTCGTAAAACAGACTCAGAAGAAAAGTCTCCAAAACGTCCTCACGGTTATGCCCCAGTGCGATAAGATTGCAGCCTCGTTCGCGCGCGGCTGTGTTGAGAGCGCCCCTGCGGAACTTGGCGCATAAGGCGCATGGGTTCTTCTCCTTGCGCACGTTGAATACCACGTCGCCAATGTCCGTCTTCAATATCTCGAGCTGTACTCCTACGCTCTCAGCCCAGTCTAAAAGAGCGGTGTAGTCCTGCTCCACAAGCCCCAGGTCGAGCATCACGCCTCGTACCTCGTAATGCTTTTTAGAAAACATCTTGTAAAGCGTCAGCCCGTATAAAAGCAAAAGACTGTCCTTGCCGCCGCTTACGCCCACGCAAATGCTGTCCCCATCGTGTATCAATCCGTATCGTTCATCCGCTCTGCGGATGCAGCCAAGTACCCGTTTCATTGATTGCTCCTTGCAATACAAATCTCATTGATACATTATACCGCAAGCGCGCCTAAAAGTACAGCCGAAATTTGACCCCCGCCTTTGTTGACAGCCTCCTTGCTTTGGATTAAAATACTTGAAGAGCTCTTTTGATCCCTGACGGCTTCAATCACACGGCAACGGAGGCGGCTGATGAACCCACTCAAATGTGAAATGTGCACGAGCAACGATATAATAAAGGAGAACGGCTATTACGTCTGCCAATCGTGCGGCACGAAGTACACCGTTGAAGAGGCAAGGAAGCTGTTTGTCGAGGGGACGGTCACCGTCAAGGGCTCCGTCAGTATAGATCGGTCGCAGGAGCTCAAAAACCTTTTCGTGCTCGCAAGGAGAGCGCGCTTTGCCGATGACGCTCCCGGAGCCGTCAGATACTATGAACAGATATTGCTCAAAGATCCTTCATGCTGGGAGGCATGCCTGTATTCCGCCTATTACCGGGCGCAGGAAAGTGCCGAGGAGGAGCCCGAGCTCGCCGCGAAAAGGCTCTCGAAAATGGACGATATCATACTGTCCCTCATCAAGGAAAAGGTCGAGGCTTCCGAAGACCGCGCTGACGCCGTTAAGGAAGTGCGCGAAAGGACCTTGGAGTTCGCGGAAGATATCTTTGAAAGCTCCGAGACCGAATACAAAGCCGAGGAAGAGCCAGCAATCGAGAGCACACAGCAGCACGCCGCCGTCAGTATGTCCGCCGCGCAGCTCCTTTATAGGTTCGGCGACGGTATCATGGAGCAGCTCGGCAGCGAATACGCAAAGGAGAACGCCGTGCCCTGCTGGAAGAAGGCGATCGCGATCCATAAGTCCGTGTTAGATATGACCGACGACGTTGACGCGGGCAAGGCGACTATTAAAGAGCATGTATCTAAAATCAGGATGTTCGAACCGTCATTCTCGTTAAATGCAAAAAAGACGGGCTGCTATATAGCTACAGCCGTCTACGGCTCTTACGACTGCCCCGAGGTTTGGACGCTCAGACGCTACCGCGATCAAAGGCTTGCCGAAACAAGCAGAGGACGTGCATTCATCCGTACATATTATTTTATCAGCCCAACGCTCGTCAGACTGTTCGGCGGCACGAATCGGTTCAAAAACCTGTTGAAGCCCGCGCTTGATAAAAAGGTGAAGAAGCTCAGGGAAGAAGGCCTCGAAGATACCCCGTATCAGGATAACGATCTGTAAGTTAAAGGGAAGGGCGAGCGCCCTTCCTCAGACCGCTGACAAACCCTTTTTGCACGCAAGCATACAACCTTCCCCTACCGAGGGGAAGGGGGACCGCAAGCGCAGCGAAGCGGTGGAAGAGGTGGTAGAAGTTCTTGATTTTACTAAGTTTTTTGAACACAACTCCAGCCACCACCTCATCCGTCAACTCGCCCTAAAAGGCTCGTTGACACCTTCCCCTCTGTAGGGGAAGGGCAGCAAACGGGCTTTGTCATCAAGCTGGGGAAGGGCGAGCGCCCTTCCTTTTTAACATCTGCATGATACAAAAAATTCAAAAGAGTATTGCGTTCACATCAAAGCTGTGGTATTATATTTATGCCACACAAACGAATACTTTCCGACAATCGGCCAATACCGGGTGCGTTTTTGCTTTTCGGCAAAAATGCAGGTTCCACTTGGGCATCTGGTTTTGGCATGTCGGAAGTTTGTGTGGCAACAAACGGAGCTGTGCATTTTTCGGTGGCATGGCTTCGGCTGTGCCACTTTTTATTATAGGAGGAGAATAATGGAACAAAGAAAAACGATGACGTACTTGCTCAATTTAAGTACGAGGACGATCCATGATGCAAGCTCGACCGATGGCAGGTGCAAACTAAGCCAAATACAAGAAGGCAACATGCGATTGTTCAATTCTTTTCAAGAGGCGAAAGACTGTCTTCCTGATGGGAAAAAGGTTGCGAAGGCATGCTCTTTTTGCCTTGGTAAGGATTTTTAGTAGAACATAAAAAACATGGGAGGAAATATGTTTGATAATCCGTCTGTAAAAATTAAAATTGTAGAGATGTAGCGGCTCTATAAAGAGTTAGGCACTTAGGTCACTGTTGGTCGTAAAATAGGCAGCAGTGCAAATACGGTATCAAGGTATATTCAAATGAAGGGCGTACCGCTGCCGATACAGTTGGCGGTACGAAATTTAACTGATAACAAATGAAAGGGGCGATTATCATGGAAGAAAAAACTATTATTAAGGGCGAATTGAAGGATTCAAAGCTCTTTTGCATGCTTTTACCCATTATTGGCTTAATCGGCACAATTATTTATAACTTTTCAGTATCAATAAGCTTTGCTAATCAATGGAATGATTATAAGCTGGGCTTTCTTCTTGGATTCGGTTTCTGGAATGACGCAAATTATGCACTCTATCCTGCAATCATTGTGCTGGCCATTATCGGATTTATCATTTATAAGAGATGGTCAAAGGTTCAAATCACAGTCACTGATAAACGGGTTTTTGGTCTTAACGCAGCAGGAAAGAGGGTCGATTTACCACTTGATTCAATCACTGCTGTTGGAACAAGTATTTTTAGTGGGCTTGCTGTTACTACTGCTTCTGGTGCAATAAAGTTTGCAATGCTTAAAAATCGTGATGAATTGCATGAAGCAATCAGTAAACTTTTGGTTGACAGACAAAGCAAACCTACTGCAACTTCTACAATTAAGCAAGAAATCCTGCAAAGTAATGCAGACGAGCTTAAAAAATACAAAGATCTGCTTGACAATGGCGCTATCTCTCAGGAAGAGTTTGATGCGAAGAAAAAACAACTTTTAGGACTGTAAATACTGTACTTATGGGAGCGGGGCGCGTCCCCGCTCTCCTTTTGTCTATCAGTCAAAAATCAGGGACACATTTTTCGTGGACACTATCAAGCTCCTTTTTGCTACTGGAAGAGGGAGCGGGACGCGCCGAAGGGCACTTTTGGAGCAGCCGAAGGACAAAATAAGAGGGAAAGGATTTCTCCCCTCCCCCTTGGAGGTGCTTGATTTAAGCGGCTTTTAAGTTCAGCCGAAATACCTGTCCAGCAGCCCCTTGAGCGCCTTGCCGTGCCTTGCCTCGTCCCTTGCCATCTCGTGGACGGTGTCGTGGATAGCGTCAAGACCGAGCTCCTTCGCGCGCTTTGCGAGGTCGGTCTTGCCGGCGGTAGCGCCGTTCTCGGCGTCAACGCGCATCTCGAGGTTCTTCTTGGTGCTGTCGGTCACTACCTCGCCGAGGAGCTCCGCGAACTTGGCGGCATGCTCCGCCTCTTCCCAAGCAGCCTTCTCCCAATAGAGGCCGATCTCGGGATAGCCCTCGCGGTAGGCGACCCTTGCCATTGCAAGGTACATACCGACCTCGCTGCACTCGCCGTTGAAGTTAGAGCGCAGGTCGTTCAAAATGTCCTCACGCACGCCCTGCGCAATGCCGACGACGTGCTCGGCGGCCCAGCTCATCTCGGCAGCCTGCTCCTTGAACTTGGAGCCGGGAACCCTGCACTGGGGGCAGAACTCGGGGGGAGTAGGACCCTCGTGTACATAGCCGCAAACGGGGCAGATCCACTTTTTGTTCATAATAATATCCTCCGTAAATAGAATTTTTTATCAACCGCAGCAGCGGGAG
The DNA here is from genome assembly GCA_937913075.1 of uncultured Clostridia bacterium. Lineage (GTDB taxonomy): Bacteria > Bacillota > Clostridia > Christensenellales > CAG-138 > UBA3857. The sequence continues at coordinate 15,564 of CALEPU010000210.1, read as the reverse complement.
TGATCAGTGCTTGAAATAAAGCTTGCCCGGCTCGCAGGTAACCGTGCCGTGCGGAGTGCAGGTGTAGGGCTGCACGGCGGAGTCGGCAGGCGCATCGATGAACGCCGTGCTCTCGCACACGAGAATGGGTATCTCAAGATAATCGCCGCCTTCATCGTGCTTCAACTGCGAGGAGGAGGGCATTGCCTTTATTGTGAATTTAAGCCTTATCATGGAGCCCGACATCTGCACGCCGTAGTGATGGAAGCTGGTCAGATACATACCGACGTTGGCGTACATATTGCCGGCCTCACCCTTTGGATGACCGCCCGTGTTGCCCATATAGGTCGGGTTGCAGACGAAAGCGGGCTTGTCGCTCCAATCGGTCTCGTCATCCCATGAGGCGTTGGTAATGGCGGTTATGCCCTCGGACCAGGTAACGGAATAAGCCGTTATCTCCAAAAGGCTTTCCGGATAATCGATGAGCCACTGAGCCGACCAGAGACGGCTGCCTTCATTTAAAAGATCGAGCGTCCAGTAAAAGCTGTCCCCGACGGCAAGCCCGGAGCAGTCCGCGGACGCGCCGCCGTAGTGCGCCTCAAACTCGTTATTGGGCAGAGGAGTGGCCGCGGCCGAGGTCGGAGCTGCGGTGGGAGCATGCGTAAATACGGGAAGATTGGGATTTAACGTGCCCATGGGGCTTGGCGTCGAAGTGGGTACGGTGCCGTCGAAAGTCTCAAGCGGTTTGGCTGAGCCTTCGGGCGTATCGGTATCCTCGGGATCGCCCGTCTCGGCGCCGGTCTGCTGTGTGGCAGAGGGATCGGATGGATCGGATGGATCGTCGGTACCCGCGCTTGCCTCCTTGGTGGGCGAAGCCGTGACCTCGCCGTCGGGCGAAGCGGTTACAGCTGATACTTCGGTCGGATCATCCGTAGGATCGACCGTTTCATTTGAAGACGAGCAGCCGAAGCCCAAGACCGCCGTCAGCACCACGATCAGTATTATAGCAAAAAGCTTTAATGCCTTTATCTTGTTCAATTCTGTTACCTCCGAGAATAAGTCTGTAATCAATTATACAACATTCCGCTCGTCGTTTCAATGAATAAATTGTGAAATCGCTGTTACATAAGCCCTGCGGCGCGGTGAAATATCTGTGAAAGCGTCAGCTCAGGCAAGGCTCGTGATCGCCGTCGAAGAGCGTCATCAGATATTCCTTTTGCAGCATTGCGTAGAGATAAGTGCTGCGCCATTCCTCCCGTCCCATCACCTTTGTACGGATATCCTTGATAAAATGCGCCTCGCGCCTCATTCCGAGGCGCTCCATCACGCGGTAGGAAGCGGTGTTTTTGTCGTCGCATTTCGCATATATCCTATGCAGGTCGAGTGCCAGAAAGCCCAGCCGCATAAAGCCTCGCGCGGCTTCCGTTGCATAGCCACAATGCCAGAAACGCTTGTTGAATATCCAGCCGAGCTCAGCCTGGCTGCCTTCATTATCAATATAGAGCCCGACGGAGCCTATGAGCTCGCCGCTCGTTTTGAGGCACACTGCAAGGTCGTACACCCTGCGGGGGCTCTCGATCTGCGTTGCAAGCCTGTGATTTATAAATGAACAAACGTCCTCATAGCTCTCGGGAGCCCAAGACATAAAGGCGCAGTTTTCCATATCGCCCGCGTAAGCAAAAACCGCAGGTGCGTCCTCCGAAGTGAACTCCCTTACGAACAGCCTCTCCGTCTCAAACACCAATGTCGAGGGAAGCTTGCCGCGCTTCATAACTTACGACTCCTTTTTTTGTCTATCGTTTGATTTTACCTATTATATCATAGCTGGCATGAATGTCAATTTTTTAAACGGCAGCAGGCAAAACCTTACTATATTGCTTCCGCCGGCGGCAGCCGCGCTCAAAGAAAGAGGGGAGGGGAGAGAGCCCAAAAGAGCCGCGCCACATTTAGTTCACAAAAAGTTCACAAACAGACAGCCAATTATTTTAAAAAAAGGGTGGAAAAGAATGTAAGAAGATGGTATAATATCTAAAAGGATATATACGGGCGGCTTATACCGCTCCGCATGTTCCCTTTCAGATTCTATTTAGGAGGAAAGAACAACAATGACACGCACCAACAAGATACTCGCTGCCATCGTCGTCGCGCTCATGCTCATGACCGTTATACCGGTCGCTGCATTCGCTGAGGATGTCGCTCTCAAGATCGACGAGAAGCAGACCGACGCCTATTGGAAAATGGTTTGGGCTCCCCTTGATAAGGTCGAGGCCGACATGCTCGCTCAGGGCGCAACCCCTGCCGAGTGCACAATGGCTGTCTATAAGGCAGCTCTTGAGAGCCCCTACATTGACGAGGGCAGCATTGCCGATCTCGATGACAACGGCTTCTCCTTCACTACCAAGGGCATGCACGGCGGCTATGATTACAAGCTCCGCAACATCCCTCATGTTTCCAGCATCACTGAGGAAATGATGGAGACCATCGTTGAGGTCGCAGCCGTTAGGGCTGAGGCTTCCGGCACCAAGTCCTCCAATGGTCCCACCTCTAACAACGTCCTGCTCGTCGGTCCCTGGTATTCCAGCGATTCCAGCTTCACCGATCAGTACAAGACCGAGGCTGCTCAGCTTGCCACCGACCTTGGCGGCACACTGTCCAAGCTTTACAACAGCGATGCGTACGGCACCGCAATTGCGACCGGTCACCTTAACAAGGGCATCGTCATTTACGATTCCCACGGTGCTTCCTACTCCAGCACCTCTTACATCCAGTTGACCAGCTCCACCAGCCTTACCTCCTCCGACTACTCCAACGGTTGGGCTTACAATGGCTCTTCCTGGTACGGCATTGACGGTCGTTACGTTCAGAACCACTGCGGCGGAACTCTTTCCAACTGCATGGTTTGGATGGCAATGTGCGAGGGCATGAAGCTCTCCGGCGGCGGCAAGACCGGTACTGCTCTGCTTGCTGCTGGCGCGGGCGTTGTTTACGGCTATTCTCAGTCCGTCTCCTTCACCGGTGATTATAAGTATGAGGCTTATTTCTGGAACAGAATGCGTGAGGGCGATACCGTTGCTCAGGCGTTCGCCAAGATGACGAGCCAGTACGGCAACTGGGATCCCGCATACTCCTCTTCTTCCGGCGCAGCGTGGCCCATCGTAATGAGCCCCACTGATTCCTTCCCGTCCAACCCCGACAGTCATCAGACTCCCACCAGTGATTGGGTAATGTTCGGCGATTCCGAGCCCGATCCCATCACCTCTGTATCCGTTGCTAACGTAAGCGTTGTAACCGGCGGCACTGCACAGGCTCAGCTTACCGTTAATCCCTCCAACGCAGATTACACCGTCAGCTCCTACACCAGCTCCAACACCTCTGTTGCTACCGTCAACAGCTCCGGCGTTGTAACGGGCGTTAGGGCGGGCACTGCTACCCTTACCGTCCGCGTACTGGACAACACCACCAGCACCACCTATACCGCTACCTCTACCATCACCGTTGAGGATTTCGAGGGCTATGCTCTTGTTGATACCATCGAGAACGGCGGCACCTACATCATTGTCGACAGCTCCGCTATCTCTGGTACTTCCGGTTATGCGGTAGGCAACACTGCTGTTACCAGCGGTCATTACCTCACCCCTGTTGCCGTTACCATCAACAGCGATGACACCTGCACCGTTTCCTCTTCTAACGAGGCTAAGGTCCTTTGGGTAGCTTCCGGTAACGCTACTTCCGGTTACTCCTTCTACAACGAGGCTGCCGGCGTCTACATGAGCCTTGATTCCAGCGAGTATTTGTATCCCGGCTCCACTGCTGTTACCTGGCTGTATGATTCCAACCAGTATCTCAACAACCAGATCGACAGCGAGGGTTACTACTACCTCTCCTACTCCAGCAGTAACACCGTCAGGTACACCACTTCCAAGAGCGGTTCTGCTATCAAGTTCTATAAGCTGATCACCTCCAGCGAGCCCGAGCCCGTTTACTACACCGTAACCTTCAAGGATTGGAACGGCACCGTTCTTTCCACCCAGCAGGTCGTTGAGGGCGGCGCAGCTACCGCTCCCGCAAATCCCTCCCGCGTAGGCTACACCTTCACCGGTTGGGATAAGACCTTCACCAACATCACTGCTGACACGGTCGTTACCGCTCAGTACACCATCAACAGCTACAGGCTGACCATTTACTACAAGTATGCTGATGGCACCACCGCCGCCACCACCTACACCCAGAACTACAACTACGGCGCTGCTTACTCTGTAACCAGCCCCGTGATCGAGGGCTATACTGCCTCTCAGACTGTAGTTTCCGGCACCATGGGCACCTCCGCTGTTACCGTTACCGTTATCTACACCGCCGATGCCGTTGAGCCCGGTACCGAGCTCATCGGTGATGCAAACTGCGATGGCATTGTAGATTTCGCGGATGTATCCTACATGTATATGTTCCTCCTCGGCAACTACGATCTTGCCGAGCAGGGCCTTATCAATGCTGATGTCAACAACGACGGCACCGTAGATTTCGCTGATATCGCGGTTCTCTATGGCATGCTCGTTGCTTAATGACTGACGCAGGGCGAGCTTTAAGCTTGCCGTGATCAACACCTATAAAGCCCCGCACGGTTCGCCGTGCGGGGCTCGGTTTTTGTTCGTCATCAATTTACAGCGTCAAATTCTTCCCGACAGAAAATACTTCGTCAGCGCGGCACATTCCCTTAGGTAATCATTAAAGGTGATGTACCAAACGCCCTTCGCCGGTATGCCCTGCGCGTCAATTCCCTGCTTATTTGCAACAAGCTCCGAACGATAAACGTGAAAACGAGTTGTAATGAAAACAACTTGCTTTTCGCCTCCGAGCTGCTCCTCGAGAATTTGCTTTGTAAATGCAAAATTTTCTTCGGTGCTCTCGGACTTGTCTTCCATTATTATTCGCTCTTCCACGATGCCCTTGCGAATAAGGTAGCTCCGCATGACGGATGCCTCGCTGCATGTTTCGTCGCTGCTCTGACCTCCGCTGACAATACACAAAGCGGATGGATTTGCGTTAAGATACTCCGCTGCCTTGTCGAGCCTGTACTTCAAGGTAATCGTGGGTCTGTCACCGCGTATTCCGCAGCCGAGCACGATAAGCACTTCGGCAGACTCTTCCGGCGGAGCGGAGTTTAACAGTATCAGCGTCGTCGTCAGCCCGAACAAGAGCGTGAACAGCACGTACACCGCGATCATCAGTCTCGTAAGCGCCTTGATGATCCGGCTTTTACGGCTCCATTTTGATATCAGAGGCAGGGCAAGCCCGCAGATAAGCAGGGGAGAGCCAATGATCGCGGGCATTATTACGCCCAAAGTCGCGCTGCTTCTCGTCAGCACAAACATTGTGTCGAGAATAAGCGCCATTCCTGCGAGTATCATTGCAATCCGCAGCAGAGTATTATTTTTAGAGGCTTTGGTTTTCATATCAGCATTATAATCTGCTCTTGAATTGCTTTCAACCTCTCCATCAAAAGTTTAAAAAAATTTTAAAATTTTCACGTTTGCCCTCAAAACGGTTGCGCAGAGGTTAAAAATATGATAGTATGTATAGAGAATTTGCTCAAATAACTGTAAGGAGTGCGGGTATGTTAAAGGTGATTTTCGGCAATCGGGGCATGGGCAAGTCAAGGCAGATGTGCGCAGAGGCAAACGAGCGTTTGGAAAAGGCAAGCGGCACTGTCGTCTTCATCGACAAGGACGAGGATCATATGTACGATCTCAAACGCGATATTCGCTTCATCAATGCTGCGGAGTACGGCATTGCCGGCAAGCAAATGCTTATGGGCTTCGCCGCCGGCATAGCTGCGCGTGATTTCGATCTTGAAGCGCTCTATATCAACGGCTTTGCCAAGCTTGCGGACGAGCCCCTTGAAATGCTCGAGCCGGTGTTCGACTACTTTGCCGCTTTTGCGGATAAGACGGGAGCCGACGTCGTCATAAGCATCAACGACGGCGGCGCACCCTGCCCCGATTACCTCGTTAAGTATTGCGCCTGACGGTTGCTGCGTTCTCAATATTCATTAAATTTACAATAAAATTTGACATTGTGCCTTCATGGGTGTATAATATTTTGCGGCATGATGTGTGTCATTGCCGCATATTTATTTATATAGCTGATTAATTCGGCATCATTTGGAGGACGTATGGATATTTTTGCAAGGGTATGTGCCTTTGTCCATGAGCTCGTTGGCGTTCCCGTTGAAGAAATTACACCTGAGAGCACTCCCGCTCAGCTCCACATGGATATGTTTGACGTGGAGGATCTCGTGTTGGAGCTTGAGGATGAGTATGACGTACTCATCAGCGACGGCTCCTGCTCAACGCTGAACGACCTTATCGAGCAGGTCAGAGCAGCATAACAACTTATGCACGGTAACGGCTGCGGTCAGTCCGCGGTCGTTATTTTTTGTAAAAAAAGAGCCCGGGAAACCGGGCTCGAAATATGCTTGGCATTACGCCTTATCGTTCTCGTCGAACACGTCGCCGCACTCGGGGCAGAACTTGGGAGGATTGGTGGGATCCGCGGGCTCCCAGCCGCATTTATCGCAGCGATAGAGCGGAGCATCAGCGGGCTTCTTGGCGCCGCACTCGTGGCAGAAATTGCCCTGATTTACGGCTCCGCAGGAGCAGGTCCAGCCCTTGGTCTCCTCTGGCTTCTTAGCGCCGCAGCTCTGACAGAAATTGCCGTTGTTTACAGCGCCGCAGGTGCAGGTCCAGCTTCCGGCGGGGGCAGGCTGGGGCTTGCCGCAGCCCTGGCAGAACTTGCCCTGATTTACAGTGCCGCAGGAGCAGGTCCATCCGTTGGCTGCCGCCTGCTGCTGTGCCTGCTGCTGACCGAGCTGGAAGAGGTTGGCGGTGTTCATGCCCGCGTTGCCGGCCATATTCATGCCTGCAAATGCCATGAATGCGCCCTGACCCTCATTCTTGGCGGCGTCCTGCATTGCCTGTGCCTGAGCGCCTGCAAGGTGAGCGGCTGCCATGTTGGGATCGCGCAGAGTAGCATGAGCCTGCAATTCCTTGATCCTGTCCTCATCCTCCTTGTTGGCGGTGACGGAGCTTACGCCGAAGGATACTACGCTTATGCCGCGGAGATCCCCCCATTTGTCGGAAAGGACTTCGTTTAAAGCTGTGGCGATCTCATCGGTGTGGCCGGGCAGAGCGCTGTATCTGATGCCCTGCTCGCTTATCTTGGCGAACGAGGGCTGCAGCGCGGTCAAAAGCTCGGTCTTGAGCTGACTGTCTATTCTGTCCCTCGTATATTTATCGGAGAAGTTGCCGGTAACGTTCTTGTAGAAGAGGATCGGGTTGGTGATCTTGTAAGAATACTCACCGAAGCACTTGATGCCGATATCCATATCGAGGTTGATGTTCTTATCGACCACACGGAAGGGTACGGGGTTGGCGGTGCCGTACTTGTTGCCGATTATCTCCTTGGTGTTGATGTAATAAACACGCTGATCCTTGCCGGGGCTGCCGCCCATCTTGAACCTTTCCCACATCTCCTTGAAGGTGGCGACGATGCTCTCGCCAAGCTTGCCGGAGAAGATGGAGGGGGAGGTGGAGGTGTCGTACTTGAACTCGCCGGGCTCGGCGCAGAGCTCAACAACATAGCCCTGATCGACTATGATCATGCACTGACCGTCGGCAACGGCGATAATGGAGCCGTTGGAGATTATGTTGTCCTCGCCCTTGGTGTTGCTGCTGCGGCCGGAAACGCGCTTTTTGCCCTTGACGGCAAGTACGTCCTCAGGCAGTGCTTCGCAATAGAAGTATTCGAGCCAGCTATCGGCAAGCGTACCGCCGATAGCGCCCAATGCGGTTTTAATAAGACCCATAATAGTGCTCCTTTCAAAGTATATGTAAACACAGGTTTACTTTTTAACCAATCATATTATCCGATAATTCGCCGCTTTTGTCAATAGCCAAACCGAAAATCAGATATAATATCCGCGGATATTGACGTTACTGATCCATGCCGAGCTCAATACTCACACGGCGCAGCTCACGGGAGAGCTGCCGTATCTCCGCCTCGTAGGGGTTTACAGCCTCTACCTGCTCACGCAGAGCCGCCTCGTCGCCGCGAAGACGTTCAAGGTTCAGCACCGCGTCGGCGTGCCTTTTGGCGATGGCGGCGACCGCGTTGTCAAGCCTCTGCGCCTGCCCCTGTGCGCTCTCTGAAAGCTCCACTGTATAGGGCAGACTGCCGCGCAGCATAAACACCCTGTGCAGACCCGAGCTGTCGTTGGTGAGGTAGAGTGGGAACCCACGGAAACTGCCTATCCTGATTGGCTCATGCAGATACGCGTAGTCGTCCGTCAGCTCCAAAAGCCTCGTGCCTGCGTCGCGGCGCCTTGTAAATACCTCGCCCTCTATCTCGATTGAGTAATCCTCGGACTTGGTATCGGCTGCTGTTTTCATATCCTGCGCGAGCTTTGCAATGCTCTCCTCTTGCTGGGCTATAAGCCCGGGGAATTGCAGCAGCCGTTCCTTCGCGCTGTCCCTCGCATGCTCAACACGAGCACGCAGCATCGACTTCCTTTGGAGCTCCGTCTCGAGCTCTATCCTGCGCTTTATTAAAGGATTGCCGACCGCAAGGCTCTTGACTTCGCTGTAAGTAAGCACCACCTCGTCTACCTCGTCGCCGTTTCTTGAAGGATGCTCGCCGTTGACTATCTGCGAGGTGAAGCGCTGCTTATTCTCCAAAAGCTGCCATGAGTAGGCGTCGAAGCTGCCGTTGGTGATGTAGCGGTATATGGCGACCTCGTCGTTACGGTTGCCCTGACGCAGCATACGTCCCTCGCGCTGCGTAACGTCGGAGGGGCGCCACGGGATGTCGAGGTGATGCACCGCCCAAAGCTTATCCTGCACATTAGCGCCGATGCCAAGCTTGAAAGTGGAGCCGATCAATATGCGTACCTCGCCGCGGCGCACCTTGTTGAAAAGCGTCGCTCGCATGCCGTCGTTCACCGCATCGTGTACAAATGCTATCTCCTTATTGGGGACGCCAAGTGCGCAGAGCTTGTTCTTCATATCGTCGTAAAGATTGAAGCCTTCCTTCGGCGTGCTCTGGTCTAAGAAGACGAGCTGTGTGACCGCCTTGTCGCCGCTCCATATCTCAAACACGTTTTTAACGCAGGCGTTGAGCTTGGAATCGGGAATATCCTGCGCCGAGGGGTCCACAAGCCGCATATCGAGCGCCGCCTTGCGCCCGTCGGTGGTTATTTTGAGCATGTTGTCCTCCGTGCGGGGAACGAGCCCTGCCTTAACGGTATCGGCACGCTTGGCAAGCTCGGCGATATAACGCCGCAGCGCATCCGACGCAGGCACCGTGCAGTTGATATAGTTTATGCTCGACGGCAGCTTTTGCTCGTCGTCGCGGGAAAAATGCAGATCGGCGATATCGGAGAGCAGTAGCGAAAGCTCGGGCAGGTTGTGGTACCTGCTGAGCCTGCGGCGGAGTCTGTAACCGATGCCGTTTGCCTCGACCTCAAACTCCTCGGTGACCTCTGAGAAAAGCTTGACCCAGTTGTCAAACTCCAAAAGATTCATCTCTTCAAGCCGCTCGTAGGCGAGGTATAAAAGCATTGTGTATAGATCGGATACCGAGTTGGTTATAGGAGTGCCGGTGGCAAATACAACGCCCCTGCCGCCGTGTGTCCTCTGTATGTAGCGCACCTTTGCCATAAGGTCGTCGCACCTTTTAGAGCCCTTGGTATTGAGCCCCGGCAGCGCGCCGTGCTTTGTCTCGATGCTGATGTTTTTAAAGTTGTGAGCCTCATCCACAAAAAGTGTGTCGATCCCCAAATCGTCAAAGCAGAGCTCCCCCTCGGCGGCGGGCTCCTCATCGTCCCAAAGCTTTTGCAAGCGCCGCTCAATTCGGGCGGAATAGCGATTGAGCACCATATAAGCGTCGTTGTAGACCGCGTCGCGCATACACTCGGAGATCTGCGCCATTGCGTCAAGCATCTCCTTCTCCCGCTCATGTTTTGAGAGGGGGATCAGGGAGAAGCTGCCGTAGCCCATTATTATCGCGTCTGAGTCGCTCTCGCAGATGCTTTTAAGTACCGCCTGCCTGCGCGAAGGCGTGAAGTCGCGCGGCTCTATCACCATAAGCTCAGCATCCGGATAGAGCTTTAAAAACTCCGTATGCCATTGGTCAAGTATGTTGTTGGGCACCACGAAAAGATTGCGGCGCGAAAGCCCCACACGCCTAAGCTCCATTGCCGCGGCAGCCATGGCGTAGGTCTTGCCGGCGCCGACCTGATGCGCCAGCAGTGTGTTCTTTGAGTTGACTATCCGGCACACCGCGTCAAGCTGATACGGCTGTAACCTGATGTCCGGGTTTTTGCCGGGCAGCACAAGCTTACTGCCGTCGTATATGCGGGGGCGGATCGCCCCGAAGGATTCGTTATAATGATTTAACAGACGAGAGCGGCGCGGTTCGTCGCGGAAGAGCCACAGACTGAACTTTTCTTCGATCTGACGCATACGCTCCTGCGCCAAAAGCGTCTCGTTTTTGTTTATCCTGCGGACGGGCAGTGCCTTGCCCGGTACCGAGGCGTTGTCGTAAACGGCGATCTCGCGCGAATTGAGCATGCGCTCCATTATTTCAAAGGCGTTCATTCGCTCGGTTCCGTAGGTGAGCCTCGCCCTTGTGAAGCCTTCATAGTTGCGCTTGCCGTGGATTATGTAGTGGTTCGCCGCGCGCACGTACTCCACCATGAGCCTTGCCTTACGCCCGCCGCTCGTTTTAATGCCTATGAGCGCTATCAAAAAATCTCGGTACACCCACGAAGGTATCCACGGGCTGCCTATCGTCGCCTTTATATCCTCGGCAGGAACGAGCGGCGGCATTATGCTGTTCAGAGCTTCGATGTTTTTGTTGTAATCTACGCAAAAACTCCGCTCCGGCACGCCGCGCTCCTCTTCGCGCTTCATGTACTTCTTGGCGGCGTTAAGCTTTTTTAATACGTTGCCCGAAAGATACTCGCCGGCGGTAACGGGCTTGTCCTCAACAGGGTCGTAATATATAAGCCCTTGAAGCTTGCCGAAAGCCTCGCCCTCAGTAAGCCCCGTCAGTTCTGCAATAAGAGGCAGGTCAACACGCCCACGCAAATAAAGCGAGCGCTCCAAAGCCTCGGTGGGCAAAAGTAATTCGGTTATCCGCGAGTTGTCGGACAAATTGCACCCCACGCTTAAAATATTGACGTAAACAACAGAGTCTCTTGAATGGGTAATTGTAGCACAAAAATGCAAGTTTGTCAACCGTTTTGTTCCAATGACATGTTTTTCTGCGAAAAACTCCTGTAAAATTCGCAATGCAAACTCTCAATGCCACTGTACACGCGGACAAAAACATGGTAAAATAAGCTGTCAAATCTTGTGCGGCTCAGCCGCAAATTCAGCAGGAGGAAATTACTATGGCAAAACAAAAGCAGATACCCAAGCGTTCCGAGGTCGAAAAGCAGTTTACATGGGCGACTGAGGATCTTTTTGCTACCGACGCCCTTTGGGATGAGGCGCTTGAAAACGCAAAGGTCTATCCCGGCAAGCTCGCTTCCTTCCGCGGCAGGCTTGCGGAGTCCGCCGATACACTCTGCGATTATTTGCAGCTTTGCGACGAGATGCAGGTCAAGATCGAGCGCCTTGTCAACTACGCTATGCGCAAATCCGACGAGGATACCGGCAATTCCTTCTATCAGGGGTTGAAGGGCAAGATAATGAACCTCTACGTTGCGATAGCTTCAGCGGATTCTTTCTCAACTCCCGAGATCATTTCCATACCCGATGAGACCCTTGCAGGCTTCTATGAGGCAAAGCCCGAGCTTAAACTCTACACCCGCAAGCTCTCGAAGATCCGCCACTATAAGCCCCATACTCTCTCCGACGCAGAGGAGCGCATTTTGGCTCTTTCCGGTCAGGTGACGAACGCTCCCGGCGAGACGGCTTCCGCCTTCCGCAATGCGGACCTCAAATTCCCCGACATCACCGACAGCGAGGGCAACGTTCTCAAGGTCACTCAGGGCTCTTTCGTACCCCTGCTCGAGAATCCTGACGTCAATGTCCGCAGGGCTGCTTTCGAGTCCCTGTATCATACCTTTGCTCAGTTTAAAAACACCTCCGCCGCGTTCCTCGACTCTCAGGTCAAGGGGCTTATCTTCAACGCGCAGGCAAGGAATTATGAGTCCACGCTCCATGCCGCGCTTGATTCTACCGAGGTACCTGTATCCGTATATCACAACCTCATCGAGGCGGTGCATAACAATATAGGCTATATGCACAAGTACGTCGAGCTCCGTAAGAAGCTCATGGGCGTTGACGAGCTGCATATGTACGACCTCTATACTCCCATCGTTGGCGATGCAGACCGTGAGATACCCTACGAGGAGGCAAAGCAGATCATAATCAAGGCGCTCGCTCCTCTCGGACAGGACTATATCGACATCCTCACGGAGGGCTTCAACAACCGCTGGATAGACGTTTATGAGAATGAGGGCAAGCGCGGCGGCGCGTACTCCTCCTGCGGCGATCCGCACCCCTACGTGCTTCTCAACCAGAAGGATACCCTCGACAGCATGTTCACCATCGCCCATGAGATGGGTCATTCGCTCCATACCGTCTATTCCATGAAGAATCAGCCCGTCTGTCAGCAGGATTATGTCATATTCGTGGCTGAGATAGCCTCTACCTGCAACGAGGTGCTGCTCGTCAGGTACCTGCTCAATAACACCACCGATAAGCGCGAGAGGGCTTACCTCATCAATCACTTCCTCGAGAGCTTCCGCGGCACCGTCTACCGCCAGACCATGTTCGCAGAATTCGAGCTCTTTATGAACGAGCTTGCCGAGAAGGGCGAGACTCTTACTGCCGACGCCCTCTGCGAGAAGTATTATGAGCTCAACAAGTTCTACTTCGGCGACTCCATTGTGATAGACCCGGAGATCGCTTACGAGTGGGAGCGCATTCCGCACTTCTTCTATAACTTCTACGTATTCCAGTATGCTACCGGCTTCTCCGCAGCCTGCGCCATAGCAAACCGCATCCTCACTGAGGGCGAGCCCGCCGTCAAGGACTATAAGAAGTTCCTCTCCGCAGGCGGCAGCACCGATCCCATCAGCATTCTGAAGTATGCCGGCGTCGATATGACGACAGCCGCGCCCATCAATGAGGCATTGAAGCTCTTCGGAGAGCTTCTTGACGAGATGGAAGAGCTGATGAAGTAATCGCAATTTTCTGTAAAGAGGAGCCGCCTTTCGCGGCTCCTCGCAGCCTGTCAAATAACCCCCGAGGCGACGTCCTCAGGGGTTATTTTCAAACATAAAAGGTATGGGAAGAACATTGAAAACGATGCGGCAGAAATGGCGGTACTCCCACCACTTTCTGATCGCCATCTTTTTGAGGTTCATTGCGGCGAACTTGAGAAGTACCCATTTCCTTACTGCTGTCAGGCCTCGGTAGGGGGTGTATCGCATTCCGTGTTTCTCTTTGGCGTCCGCAAAAACTCGCTCTATCGTCTCCTTTCGCCGGTTGTAGGTCTCTCTTCCTAATTTTGTGTGCCGTATCTCCTCGGCTTGCTCTACGTATTCATTCCATATATGGATCGTTACAGTCTTTTGAAACTTCTTGTTCGTTGTACATCGGCCTATGTATGGACAATTTCTGCATTCCTTTGGGTCGCTTTTGTATTGTCGGTATCCCAAAGGAATACCTGCCCGATGGCTTCAACGCCAAGGAGCTCAACCCGTATATGTTGTCGAAGCACTGAAAGTCTGCTTAGCTGAATTCACAAGAGCGGTCCTTGTCGGCTTGCAAACGACCCGACCCACATGAGGTGGGTAACAGTTCAACAGTCCTTTAAGTATTCGATCTCAATATCATAAGGCGTAAGCTTATCTTCCGTAACGATGCAGCCGACAGCATACTCCGGGCTGAACTTGCTGACATACCCAACGGGTTCGCCGCAGCGCAGCAGCATTCGGTTTTGTTCATGCAGGTCGGTAAACCGCCCGCCAATACCTTCTCCGGTCATTTTAAAATACGCCTCTTTGATAACGAATTTGCGCAGAAGATACTCGTTGTCCGGAGCCGCCCTGTATTCTTTCCGCTCGGCCTCGCAAAGTATCCTGCGCGAAAGAGCGGGGGAGACCACCCTGTTGACTTCAATATCAACACCGACCGGACAATCGGCATAAGCACATACGGCATATTTCCCCGAATGCGAAAGAGAAATATACCCGCCGTCAATGACGGGCTTGCCGCTCTTTTCGTAATGATATACAGGCGGAAGCAGCGCCTCGCCGGATAAGCAATAGCTTAGTGCAAGCTCCGCCGCATAGCCCTGCTGACGCACACGCGCATCCAAAGCCTTCCGACAACGCTCCAAACGCCCCACGGAACAGAACCGCGCCGGCTCCTTCAAAAGCCTTACGCAGTCCTCAGTATTCACAATAACCAATCGAACCTTCATATAATGGATTGTACCCTCAGCAGCCGCCGCCGTCAACATTTTTTTATTTTTCGGCTTGACATGGCAGCCCTTTGGTGCTATAATACCGCTCGACAGCAAAATAGGGGCATGATGTAATGGTAACATAGCGGTCTCCAAAACCGTTCTTCTGAGTTCGAATCTTAGTGCCCCTGCCAATGAAAAGGGAGTGCCGGCGGCACTTCCTTTTCGATGGCAAAGAGAGAGAATATTTGAAATCCGCTTTGCGCCTGCGCAAAGCTGCGCAGCGGCACGGAGGCGGGGCAGATAAAAAGTAGGTCGCTGCGCTGAGTTCAGAATCTTAGTGCCCCTGCCAACAAAATCGGGCTGTTGCAAATGCAATCAAATTGCAGGCAACAGCCTCTTTCTTTTCGTGTATTTCGTTGTTTTGAGCAGGTAGAGCCGTTTTTGATAGAGCGGTGGACGAAGCTCGCGGCCTTTGATTCATTTTGGGGTACAGCAAACAGAAGGTCTTTCTTTTTTATTCTTTTGGGAGCCGTTTTTACGCCGCTTTCAGCTCGAAGAGCGCTTTTCCGAACCGTCCGTTGGCGATTCTTGAGCACAGCTTTTGTATGTTAAAAGCCATGGCGAGGATAAAGAGACGTGTTTCGTTGTTCTTTTTTCCTCTGGTAAGGAAGCGCCTGAAGCCGTAGTCCTGCTTTAAGACTCCGAAAACTCCCTCGACCTGTATGGATCGGTTCACGCGGAGAAGTATGCCTTTGGGAGTCGAGATCCTTTCCTCGGCTTCTTCCTTTTGGCGGCGCATTGTTTTGGAGAGCTCTATCTTCCGGTTCTCATACTGCCCCTTGAAGCACTGCTCCCTGTAAGGACAACCCTCACAGCTCTCGCATACGTAATAGCTCTTTTTGACCGGATAGCCGTTATCCGTCTTTACATCCTTATCATACGAGTGGATCAGGTGCTTCCCGTTCGGGCAGGTGAAGCGATCGTTTTCTGCGTCATACGGCATATTGTCCTTGTGGAAGATGTTGTTCCTGTGCTTCCTTGTTTTCTTTACCTCGTGGTCTGCCGGCTTGATGTAAGCATTTTGGTTATTGGCTTCAAGATAGGTAT